>JBBQQZ010000011.1:0-22339 GCA_038215325.1 Tepidisphaerales bacterium
CTTGCGTAGGCAGGGCGTGAGCCGATTCATCGGTGAAGTCTTGGAGTGATTGGCGAAGCTCATTGGTCGTGTGCATCTACTCACGGAATGGGGGTGATGATTGCGCGTGGCCCGGCCGCTTGGTAGTACTGGAAGGCGCCGACTTCCTCGGTCAGCGTACGCACACGTAGCGTACCGCGATCAAAGCCCCGGATGATGGCGTTACGCCCGACAACCGTTAGCTCGGGCCATGTCTCGGCGAGGATGGCCCCTGCCTGAAGGATATGCTGTGCCGCCAATGCACGGTCGAAGACCTGTGTTTCGCCGGACGCATAGGAATGGTGGGGGATTGTGGGAATGTGACAAAAGTAGCGCACTCAAAAGTGCGCTCGCGTGCGGCGGTGGAGCGGGGAATTGTAAGTGTTGGTGGCTGCGGAAGTTCCGGACGATTGGGGGATCGCAGCGGATGTAGCGCGCAATGTAGCGCGCTACATCGTCGTGGGGACTGCGCGTGACAGCGAGGGAGTCTTTGGTCACCCGATCCGGCTCGGCGGGACCAGCGCGATCGGGGTTGCGTCGGGCGGGTAGGTCGCGAGGCTGGCGCGGTTGGGCGTCATATCCTGTTCGCGGAAGCTCTGGCCGTACAGGGTGTAGAGGGAGGCGACGATCGACTTGATCTCGCGTGCCTGGATGGTCGATTCGTCCTCGCGTTTAACACGTCGGACGACCAGCGACAGCGGGATCGGTTGCGCGCCGCCGGCGGCGTCGATGGCGGATGCGGCGCGGAAGTCGGGCTGGAGGTAGTGAATCGCGGAAGGATCGACCTTCACGAACCCGACTTTCTCGTATGCGATCAGCCGTTTGAATCGGTCGGGGTGGGCGGGGTCGGCGGGTTCCATCTCGGCGACCAGCGTGATCGGGCGCGGGGCCTGCTTGGCGCGGCCGAGGCATTCGCGGGCGGCACGGATCGGTAGAGCGCGCATCCAACCCGCCAGCCCGTTGCCGCGGTAGCGGGGCATGACTAGCAGGTGCGATAAATGGACGGTGACCGGCTCGTGCGGGTTGGCCAGATCGACGATCGCGGTGTGATCTCGAACGGCGGCGAGTTGGTCGTCGTGCATGACGACGACCATCTCGTACAGCATCGCGTGCCGCGCCACCGGCCGCTCAGGCATCCACGACATCCGCTGCTCGATCACCGCGTGCTGCTCCATCTCGCCTTTGTCGCCGAACTCGTCCCAGAGCGCGTCGTAACCGGGCTGGAAGCGGGGGTGGGTGGTCGAATCGATGAAACTGATCGAGAACCCGGTCCAGTCAAAATCGCTCGACCGCAAATCCGCCGGCGCGAGGTCGGCGGCGGTGATGCCCAGGGGGATGGGAGCGGTGAGTGACATTGGCTTACAAGTGCCCGTGTTGTCGAAGGATCTCACGGTATTCGCGAACGTGGACGATTCGGAGCGTTTCGTACGGATCAAGGTCCAAAAGGTGGCGATCGTAGGTCACGAGGTAGTGGGCGCCAGCGTCGAGGGCAGCGCGAAGAATCGGCGAATCCTTGTCGTCCTTCGGCACGCGATGCCGTGACCGAACATCGGCCGCGTAATACATCCACTTTTTTACAAATCTTTGCACTTTCTGGGCATCACGCAATTTTACGGCCCGCGATCGTTAAACCACATCCGCAAACTCGTTCATGACGAATTCGGACACAAACGCTTTCCAACGTGCCGCCACCGTAGCGGCGAGGATCTGCTCGCTGGTCCGACCCGTGAGCGCGGTCGCTACCAGCACGCTGGTATCAAAAAAGACCTTCACTTCTTCCGGCCCTTTGTGCCGTAGCGAACCTCCATGCACATGTCGACGAGGTCGTGTTCTGTCCAGCCGTGTTCCTTGGCCACCTTACGCAACGGAGCAGTTGCTTCGTCCCACTCCCGCCAGACGTCGTCACGCCACAGCGTTTGGAAATCCTTGCGCTGCGTTGGCGTCAACTGCTTGAACGCTTCGTACATTGCCTTGGCTTTGCCGCTCATACGTCACCTCGCTCAGTGATTATACCAACTCCCCGCCACCCTTCCGACATGATAAAATGAACATCATGCTCACCTCCCTCCAGGAACTCGATCGGAAGCACCACCTTCATCCATTCACCGATCACACCGCGATGCACAAGACCGGCACGCAGGTGGCCGTGCGGGGGGAGGGGGTTTATCTGTTCGATCAGAACGAGCGAAAGCTGCTCGACGGGCTGGCGGGGCTGTGGTGCGTTAATGTGGGCTATTCGAAGCGGGAGATCGTTGATGCGGTGACAAAGCAGATGCTGCAATTGCCGTACTATTGCAGCTTCTTCAACACCACCACCGAACCGGCGATCCTGCTGGCGAAGAAGTTGGCGGAGCTGGCACCGGCGCGGCTGAACCATTCGATCTTCTGCAACAGCGGATCGGAGGCGAACGACACCGCGCTCAAGCTCATCCGCGGCTACAACAAAATCCTCGGCCGCCCGAACAAGGTGAAGGTGCTGTCGCGGACGTTCAGCTATCACGGCGTTACGCTCGCCACGACATCGCTCACCGGATTGCCGACCTGCTATCTCCCGTTCGATCTGCCGCTCCCCGGCTTCATCCACGTCCCCGGGCCATACACCTACGGCGCGAAGAACGGCATGACCCACGAAGATTACGGCGACTGGTGCCTGGCCGAGACCGAGAAAACGATCCAGCGCGAAGGCCCGGACACCATCGCCGCGATGTTCGTCGAACCCGTCCAAGGCGCCGGCGGCGTGATCGTCCCGCCGCCGGGGTATCTGAGCAAGTTGCGCGCGATGCTGCGCAAGTACGACATCCTCTTCGTCGCCGATGAAGTGATCAGCGGCTTCGGGCGCCTTGGCGACTGGTTCGCCAGCAACATGTGGGAGCTGGATCCCGACATTCTCACGCTCGCCAAGGGCATCACCAGCGGCTATTTGCCGCTTGGCGCGACGATGATCAGCGACGAGATGGTCGCAGTGCTGAACCGCGGCGGCTACTTGGCGCACGGCTACACGTACTCGGGTCACCCGACGCCGTGTGCGTGCGCGCTGGCGAACCTGAAGGTGATCGAAGACGAAAAGCTCATCGAACGAACGCGCGACGAAACGGGTCCGTACTTTCAGCAGAAGCTCGCGTCGTTGAAGGATCATCCTGCGGTCGGCGAGGTGCGGGGTTGCCAGTTGATCGGCGCGATCGAGATCAAAGCCGCCGGCGCACCGGGCACGCTGGGTGCCAAGGCCGCCGGCATCGCACGCGAGCACGGCGTGATCGTGCGAGGCATCCGCGACCTCATCGCCATGAGCCCGCCTCTGATCATCACGAAGACGGAGATCGACGAGTTGTTCGATGCGGTGGGAAGAACGCTGGATGCGGTGGCCTCGGGTTGATCGTCAATCGCCAGAGGCGAATCGGTCATGAAACTCGCGCGGCAGCAGAATTGGGATCGCCTGATAGTTGCCGATGGAAAGTAGATCCTTGTCACCGGTCACCAGTGCATCCACCGCCCCCGCGACGGCGGTGCCCAGAACGGGAAGATCATCGGGATCGCGGCAGGCGTCGGGGGAATCTCCGCAGGGATTACGATCGTTCCGATCTCACGGAATGTCTTGATCGCCGCCTCCACAACGGCCGCATCAATCTTGCCTTTTCCGATCAGGTGCAGCCGGAGTTCGCTCAGAATGTGGTTGGAAAGCACGAGGTCGTGCCGACTGAGGACAATTTTCAAGAGATGAGCTCGAACACTTCGTCTTCCGTGGCGGGTGAGTCGGCGCCAAGCGACGAGCGAATCTCGCGTCGAAGGGCTTCCACGCGCCGCAGTGCGATCATTCGGCGCAGCACGTCCTGCGCGACCTCTTCGAGGCTCCGACTGGTTTCACGACCAAGCTTCGCCAGCTCCGCCGCGACGGTGTCAGCCAAACTTAGCATCAGTTGACTCATAATCTCATTCTATCACTCGCGCGGTCCAGGGGGAACGCTTTTCGGTGTTTCCCTATCCCCGTGGAGAAGTTCCCGGCGACGCGAGTGACGGCTTTCGTGGCATGGCGATGTCGATTGTGCTCAATGCGCCGCCACCGGAAGCTCTGTCCCGCCGGTCAGAGGGATTTTTCGTACAATGCCCGCATGGGCGAAGAATCTTCAAATGTGCGTCGCGTCGCGGCGTTGAGCAATTTTCAGATCACGGCGTTGATGCTGGCGATTCTTGTCAGCCTCGCGGGCGTCGGCGGGCTGGTGTGGCAGTGGATGGACCGGAAGGACGATCAGCAGCAGGTCGCGGCCATGCCCGACGATGTCCGCACCGCTGTCCAGGACACGCCCGCGGACCCCAGCGTCCACGTCAGTGAGGTCGAAAGCTGGAACCAGTGGCTGAGCACGCGCGGCGTGAAGATCGGACTGAGCTTCCTGGGCGCGTTCGCGATCGGGTATCTATTCCGCACGTTCCTCAAGACGATGGCGATCCTCACCGCGATGGCCGTGACGGCGCTGCTCCTGCTCTCCTATTTCAACGTCTACAACGTCGATTTCACGGCCGTTCAGGAGAAGTGGGAAACGAACCGCGAGTGGGTCACCACGCAGGCGACCAAACTCAAAGACGTCGTCTGGACCTACCTGCCCAGTTCAACCGTCGCGTTCGTCGGCTTCTTCGTCGGGATGCTGCGGCGGTGAATCATCGACCGTTCGCGCGTGCGTCGGGCAAAGTCGCGGGCAACGCGAGCGGTGATCTGGTCACACGCGCTCCAGTTGCCCCGGCGGGTCGAGCAGCCTCGACAGCTTTCGCAGAAAGAGCCGGTCGAAGAAGAACAGGAAGCCGCCTTGGATAAGGACGCCGATGCCGTGGCCGACGAGGGTTGTGCTTGCCGTTGCGGCTCCCCATGCAATCAGCACGGTTCCGAGCGTCACCCACAACCAGTTCAATCCGCCGTTGAAGCGTAAGGATTTACGCAGCGATTCGGCCTCTGCCAGATCGTCCAGAAGCCCCTGTTTGGCTCGCGAACATTGCCGGACGCCCATCAAGGCAAAGACCAGATCAATCCCGCCCCATATGGCGAACTGCCACCCGATCGCATCCGCCCAGCCCTCTTGTGACAGCAGGACAATTGCGGTTCCCCCAACGATTGAGCCGATGGAGAACCAGAGCAGGATCCGGGTCATCCGCCAGCGGAGCGAACGCAGTTGAGCGATGTCGGGGATCATACGCGACTATAGGACCGTGGTTTCGCGGAGGCGTTCGCCAAGGTATTCTGGAGCCGGCATGGTTCGATTCATCCATATCACGGACACCCACGTGGGTCCCGAAGCGCATTTCACGCTGTACGGGAAACAGCCGCTACAGTACCTCCAGCGCGTGATCAACCGGATCAACGACCTGTCGTTCGACGTCGATTTCGTGCTCCACACCGGCGACTGTGTCGACGACGGCCGGCCGGAGTCGTATCAACTGTTCAAGCAGGCGATGTCGAAGTTGCGCTTCCCCGTGAAGTACGTCGTCGGCAACCACGACGACTGCGAGCAACTGCAAACGATCGTGCTGGGCAAACCGAAGCCCGATCGGTGGCTCGACTACACGTTTGAGGCCGGCGGGATCAAGTTTGTCGTGCTCGACACGCGCGGGCCGGTGGACCCTTGTGGCGAACTACAGACTGAGCAGTTGGATTGGCTCCGCGCGCATTGTGCCCCCGATGGCCCGCCGATGGTGGTGGCGATGCATCACGTGCCGATCCGCCTGGATACGCCTTGGCTGGATCAGATTCCCCCCGGCTGGGGCGAGCGGCACATGTTCATCACGAATGGCGAGGACGTCCTCGCCGCGATGAAGCCGGCGGCGAATCGCATCCGCGGGGTGTTCTGCGGGCACGTCCACGGACTCTTCACCTCCGAGCGCGACGGCGTCCTCTTCACCGCCGGCCAGTCGACCTTCGCGCCGATCGTCACCTTCCCCAATTCCGAACGCGTGATGAACGATGAAGAACAAACGCCGATGTTCAACCTCGTTACCGTCAGCGAGAACCAGATCATCATCCGCCCGCGGTGCTTCGAACTGGCGAAGTAGCGCCTTCTTCTGTATCTCCGACTTAGTTTCGCAAGGGCCGGAGCCCCAATCGGGCACGTTGGCGATTCACTTCCGTGTGCAGATCCTCGTTCGTGCAGATGAATGACGAGAGCGCGCCCGTGGTGGCGTTTAGGAGCGCTGCGGCGCTGGCGAGGACGTAGCCGGTGGACTCGAGCACATCCAGCACGGGCGCGACGTCGGTCGTTCGCGAAGGGAGCAATCGATCTAGATCCACCTTTTCAGGTGGAGCACGGAGTCCGAAGGCGATCGCCTGTCGCAGGCGTTGGAAGGCGTGTTTTCGGTTGGATTTCTGGCTTCGTGATTCCTCGGCGCGGACGAAAATCCCGCTCGGCGAGTGGGTGATCCGGACGGCGGAGCTGGTTTTGTTCCGCTTTTGACCGCCGGGACCGCTGCCTTTGGTGTGAGTGACCACGCACTGACGCTCAAAAGCGGCATCATCGAGCAGTAAATATTCTCGCCAGGTCATGCTGATGTCCATGATATCGAACGATTGACGCATCATTTATAAAAGGACAAGAATGTCGTCTTAACAATTGCCCGACTGCTCACATTTCGCTAATCGGTCGCTAACACTCGACGCCTACTTTCCCGGTCCCGCCAGTAGAAGCGGGGATGGGTATACAATATCTCTTGGAAGGAGACAGACACATGGTACGGATTCACACGACGCTGGCAGGTTGCCTGCTGGGCGTCATGGTGGCAGGGATGGGTTGCTCGGGCAACCAGATGTCCTCTCAGGACATTCAGAAGCAGATCGCCCGGAACGAAGCCTGGGCTTTGTCCGGCGAGAAGAAGCCGGGATACTACGAGTTCGCTCATGACGGCAAGATGTACGTCGTCGGCTACCCGGAAACCGAAGCGGCAGTGAAGTCGGGCAAAAAGCTCCAAAGCTTCCGCAAGGGCATCGGTTATGGGCCCAACGGGGAAACCGTCACGTTCGAAGAGAACAAGGTCGGCCTGGCAGATATCCTGATCGAGCGGTACGAAGCGAAGCACAAGAAGGCCAAGGCGTAGTCGCCGGCGTTCTGGTTCATTTCAAGACAGTCCTTAAACGCGAAATTCTAACCCCCTTTTTTTACTGGAGACTCCTATGTTCAGTCTGATCAAGAGCGCGGCGATCGCCGCCGTTGCCGTTACCGTCGTCGGTGGCTCGATTGCCATGGCGCAGGACAAAAAAGTCGTCATCGACGGCAGTTCGACCGTTTACCCGATCACCGAAGCCGTTGCCGAAGAGTTCGGCAAGATGAAGAAGGGGGCCGTTCAGGTCACCGTCGGCATCTCGGGCACCGGCGGCGGATTCAAGAAGTTCGTCCGCGGTGAGATCGACATCTCCGACGCCTCACGTCCGATCCTCCAGAAGGAAATGGACGAAGCGAAGAAGAACGGCATCGAATTCATCGAACTGCCCATCGCGTTCGACGCGATAACGGTCGTCGTTAGCAAGGAAAACACCTGGATTGACCAGTTGACGCCGGCCGAACTGAAGGTGATGTGGGGTCCGGAAGCCGAAGGCAAGATCATGAAGTGGAACCAGGTCAACCCGGCCTGGCCCGATGCGCCGCTGAAGCTGTATGGCCCGGGCCCGGATTCGGGCACGTTCGACTACTTCACCGAAGCAGTCAACGGCAAGAGCAAGGCCAGCCGCAAGGACTTCACCCCGGCGGAAGATGACAACGTCATTGTCCAGGGCGTGTCGCAGGACAAGAACGCGCTGGGCTACTTCGGCCTGGCGTACTTCGAGGAAAACAAGGATAAGCTCAAGGCCATCAAGATCGTTAACAAAGAAGGCAAGGCCGTCATGCCCGCGATCGAGGCAGCCAAGTCGGGTGAGTACAACCCGCTGGCCCGTCCGATCTTCATCTACGTCAGCAAGAAGTCGCTCGAAACCAAGCCCGAAGTGAAGGAATTCGTCGAGTTCTACATCAAGCACGGCGGCGAATTGGCGCTGGAGGTCGGCTACGTGCCGCTCCCCGACAGCGCCTACAAGATGGCCGCCGAACGCGTTGCCAAGGGCAACACCGGCACGGTGTTCGCCGGCAAGGAAGCGATCGGTCTGACGATCGAACAGCTGTTCACGATGGAACTTGTGAAGTAACCAATGAATGTGGTCTTCACCTGATTCGATTACAACGCGGGGTGCCCGGCAAAGGCACCCCGCGTTTTCGGCGAATCTCGGTGGTGGGCAGAAAAAAACCGGTCAGCCGCTTGAGGAAGGCACGAAGATGAGCCAAGCTGCGTCGATGCATACGCCCGACCAAGACACCGGGTCGTGGAACCTCACCCATAGCGCCCAGTCCCCGCTTCAGCGGATCAAGGAAGGCGTGATCGAGGGCATCCTGTTCGTCTCCGGCATTTCGTCGATCCTCATCACCATCGGCATCGTGTTGGTGCTGCTGAGTGAGACGATCCCGTTCTTCACCACTTCCGAAGCCAAGACGATCTACACGCCAAGCGTTCAAGGGGTCGAATCGATGACGATCTCGAAGATCCTCGTCGGCAAAGGCGGGTACGTGAACAAAGGCGACCCGATCGTCGAGTTCGCGAGTGTCGCGGGCACGGCGGGCGCGCCGGTGCTGCTCGCCACCGCCAGCGGGACCGTGCTGGAAATCCTCGGCGAGGTCGGCAGCGTGGTGGATACGAACTCACACCTGGTCGATATCTCGCACCGCGTGACCTTCACGGACTTCTTCGGCGACACACTGTGGGCGCCGATCTTCGACGACCCGCGCTACGGCATCTGGTCGCTGGTGGCCGGTACGATGGTGACGACGGTGGTCGCGCTCTTCCTGGCGATCCCGGTCGGAACCATCATCGCGATCTGGCTGAGCGAGTACTGCTACCCCAGCGCCCGCGAAATCCTCAAGCCGGCGCTGGAACTGCTTTCTGCCGTGCCGACGGTCGTTTACGGGTACTTCGCGTTGCTGTTCGTCTCGCCGCTGATGCAATACCTGCTGGGGCTGGTCGGCATCCAGATGGGCGGCTTCAATATGCTGTCGGCGGGGATGGTGATGGGGATCATGATCATCCCGTACGTCGCCTCGCTCTCCGAGGACGCGATGCGGGCGGTGCCCATGCAGATGCGCGAGGGCAGTTACGCGATGGGTGCCACCCGCGTGCAAACCGCGCTGCGCGTGCTGGTGCCGGCATCGCTGTCGGGGATTACCTCGGCGTATATCCTGGCGATCGCCCGTGCGGTCGGCGAAACCATGATCGTCGCGCTGGCGGCGGGGCAGATGCCCAATTTCACGCTCGATCCGACCCAGGAAGCCGCTACCATCAGCGCCGCGATCGTGCAGGCGACCATGGGCGACCTGCCCCACGACTCCACCGCCTACCGAGCCATCTTTGCCGCCGGCCTGATGCTCATGGGCATGACCTTGTTCTTCAACATCGCCGGATTCCTGATCCGCAAGCGCTATCGTGAGGCCTACTGATGCAAGCAGTTGAAAAAGGAGCACCGCCGGTAAACGTCATCGCGCTGCGCCGGGCGATCGCCAAACGCAAACGGTTCGACCGCATCTTTGGCATCAGCGGCATCACGCTGGTCGTGGTGTCGTTGTCGACTCTGGCGATCCTGTTCACCCAGCTCGTCATCGACGGGTGGCAGGCGATGACGCAGACCTACCTCGCCAAGGCGGACCAGTCCGGCTTCGGACGGCGCGAAGTCGTCGGGACGCTTTCCGGGCAAGCTGACCAGTGGACCCTGGTTCTTCCTCCGCTGGTGCTCGAAGGCACCGATGACGCGCAACTCCAGCCGCTGCTGAATCAGCGCGTCGGGGTGAAGGGGAAGATGGGCCGGGCGCCCAAGTCCACCTTCGAGCCCAGTTCGATCGAAAAGGCGGAGGCCAACACCGAGAAGTACCACCTTGTGGGCACAATCACCCGCGAGCAGATGAACGTGATGAACAATGAAGGCGACACGGTCCCCAAGGCCGTCTACACGCTCGTCGCTGATCCCCTGCGGCTGGACGTGAGCGGCGTCGATGCCAAGACACTCGTTCCCGGCGACGTCTCAGTCGACCTCGCCGGTGCCCTCAAGACCGGCGGCACGCTCACCGCCACTGCGGTCTCCCCGCTGGTGACCAAGGGATTCTTTGACTCGTTCCCGTCCCGCGAGCCCGGCGAAGCCGGAATTCTCTCGGCGTGGGTGGGCACACTGCTGATCATGCTGGTGACGATGATCGTCTCGATCCCGCTGGGCGTGGCGTCGGGGATCTACCTGGAAGAATACGCGCCCAAGAACCGGCTGACGTCGCTCATTGAGGTGAACATCGCCAACCTCGCGGGCGTGCCTTCGATCATCTGGGGCCTGCTAGCCCTGGGCCTGTTCGTCTACGTCCTGGGCACCGGCCGTTCGGTGCAGACCGCGGGGCTGACGCTCGGGCTGCTCGTTTTGCCGATCGTAATCATCTCCACCCGGGAAGCGATCCGGTCCATCCCAGGCACGATCCGCGAGGCGTCGATCGGGCTCGGAGCCACCAAGTGGCAGACCGTGCGATATCACATCCTCCCGTACTCGATGCCCGGGATTTTGACCGGATCGATCATCGCCATGAGCCGCGCGATAGGCGAAACCGCGCCGCTGGTGACCATCGGCGCCCTGACGTTCGTCGCGTTCCTCCCGCCGTCCCCGATCGAGTACCGCGTGCCGGCGGCGGAACTGGCGGTGTACGAGGAGGCGCTCAAGACCAACCCCGCGATGCCCATGCCCGCCGAATCACTGCACTTGCAGCCGACCGAATGGCTTCGTAGCGGGTTCACGGTTCTGCCGATCCAGTTGTTCCAGTGGGTGTCGCGTCCGCAGAAGGAGTTTCACTACAACGCTGCGGCAGCGGGGGTGGTGCTGCTGATGATGACGTTGTCGTTGAACGCGATCGCCATCTACATTCGGTATCGTTTGCGTCGTAACATCAAATGGTGAGGCCCGCGTGCGCGGGAAACCGCAAATGGAAAGAACAAGAAACAAACCATACGGGAATGCGTTGGTTTTCAGCTCTGAGGTTTGCGGGATTGTGATTTGTTTGTTCCTTGTCTCTTGAGCGTTGTAGTTTGAATTCCGAGGTTTTTTCATGTCCACAGCCACCGCAGGAACCGCACACGCCGCCGCACAGTCGCGTCAGTACACGCCGACGCCGTCGGCGCCGATTGCGGATAATCTCAAGGCGAAGGTCGACGACTTTAGCTTCTTCTATGCCAACGGCTTTCAGGCCCTCCAGGGCGTGAACATGCAGATCGCCGAGCACAAGGTGACCGCGCTGATCGGTCCTTCCGGCTGCGGCAAAAGCACGCTGCTGCGATCCTTCAACCGCATGCACGATCTGTACGCCAAGAACAAGTACAGCGGGGAAATCACGCTTTACCCGGAGAATATCAACCTCGTCGGCCCGGAGCTCGATCCGATCGAAATCCGCATGCGCGTGAGCATGGTGTTCCAGAAGCCCAACCCGTTCCCCAAGAGCATTTTCGAGAATGTCGCCTTTGGCATGCGCGTACGCGGCGAGAACAAAAGCGCCTACGTGCAGGAGCGCGTCGAAAAAGCCCTCCGCGGCGCGGCGCTGTGGGACGAAGTGAAGGACAAGCTCGACGCCTCCGGGCTGGCGTTGTCCGGCGGGCAGCAGCAGCGGTTGTGCATCGCACGGGCGCTGGCGACCGATCCCGAAATCCTCCTCTTCGATGAACCGACGGCGGCGCTGGACCCGATCTCGACCGCGAAAGTCGAAGACCTGGTCGTGCAACTGAAGAAGACCGTGACGATCATCATCGTCACGCACAACATGCAGCAGGCCGCCCGCGTCGCGGACTACACGGCGTTCATGTACCTCGGCAAGCTCATCGAGTTTGACGTCACCAACAAGATATTTACCAACCCCTCCAACCCCATGACCGAGCAATACCTCACGGGACGCTTCGGCTGAGTTGACGGGCGGGTTCGACTCGGACAATGGCGCGGACCTGGGCGTTTATTCATGAAAGCGGACGAACGCTTTCGCGCCTCCATCCAAGCAGGGCAAACGACATCCCAATTCGCTGATTTGGCTTTTCCGTCACGCCGCTTATCATCTCCCCCGGGGAATCTGGTAGCGTAAGCGAGCGAATGCCGTCAGTTTGCCTCTATTTTCAGTTGCACCAGCCGTACCGCCTCCGGCGGTATTCGGTGTTCGATACCGATCGGCACTATTTCGATGATTTCAAGAACGCCGAAATCCTGCGCAAAATCGCTGCGCGCTGCTATCTGCCCACCAATCAGCTCATGCTCGATTTGATCGAGCAGCACAGCGGCAAGTTCAAGATCGCCTATTCGATTTCCGGCGTCCTGCTCGAGCAGTTCGAGCAGCACGCCCCCGAGGTGCTCACCAGCTTCAAGAAGCTCGCAGGGACAGGGTGCGTCGAGTTCCTGAACGAGACGTATTACCACTCCCTCAGTTTCCTCTACAGCCGCGAAGAGTTCCGCCAGCAGGTGGAAATGCACCGCCGGAAGATCAAGCAGTTGTTTGAGGTCGATGCGCGGGTGTTCCGCAATACCGAGCTGATTTACAACAACGAACTGGCGACTTTCGTCTCCCACATGGGTTACGAGGGGTGTCTGGCCGAAGGCGCGGATCAGGTGTTGGGGACGCGCACGCCCAATTTCATCTACAGCCCGCCGGGCGGGTCGAAGCTGAAGTTGCTGATGAAAAACTACCGCCTCAGCGACGACATCGCGTTTCGCTTCAGCGACAAGGCATGGGAACAGCACCCGCTGACGGCGGAGAAATTCGCCAAGTGGGTCACGCAGATCAACGGCCACGGCGACGCGTGCAACCTGTTCATGGATTACGAAACCTTCGGCGAGCACCAGTGGGCGGAGACCGGGATCTTCGACTTCCTCAAGCATCTCCCCGGCGAACTGCTCAAGCAGCCCGAAACGCAGTTCCTCACCCCCAGCGAAATGATCGACACCTACGCCTCGGCCGGTGAGATCGACGTGCCGCACGTCACCAGTTGGGCCGACACCGAACGCGATCTGTCCGCGTGGCTCGGCAACGCCATGCAGTCCAATGCCCTGCACGAACTGCACAAGCTCGAAGGCATCCTCAAAGAACGCGGCGACGAGCAACTCCTCGCCGATTGGCGCAAACTCGGTACGTCCGACCACTTCTACTACATGTGTACCAAGTACTGGGCCGACGGACAGGTTCATCGCTACTTCAGCCCCTATGAAAGCCCTTACGACAGCTATATCAACTTCATGAACGTGCTGGACAACATCCAGTCCCGGGCACGTGGTTAACCTGGGGAACTTCCTTAGCGATCGAGCGGGCTAAGATTCAACGAAGATAAATCGGCGATTTTACGCTGTGAGCGGTGGTGGGGGAGACAAATCCCCGAATCCGCGTAATCTGCCGGGTTGGCAGTTGTCTGTTTAGAAGTGCGGCACCTTTGCATGAGCCCCGTGGTCATTGAAAATCTCGATCCCCGTCGTCTGCTGGCCAGCGTCAGCGGGCTGGTGTGGAACGACATTGACGCGTCGAATACGTTCGACGAAAGCGAGAATCCGTACCCCAACGTCACCGTCTACATCGACGCCAACCGCAACGCCCGCCTCGATTCCGGGGAAATCATCGACTTCACCGATTCCGATGGTGCCTACCAGTTCACCGGACTCGCTTCTGGCACCTACGACATCCGCACCGTCCACCCGGCCGGCGTCGGGACGACGACGCCGGGACGGCTTGGAACGATCGAGCACCAGTTCGACATCGGCATCAACTATCTTTCGGAGATGACGCCCGCGCAGTCGCGAGCGTTTGAGATGGCGGCGTCGCGATGGGAGGCGATCATCGTCGGCGATCTGCCCGACGTCACCACCGATATCGGCGTCGTTGACGACATCGTCATCGACGCCTCCATCATCGACATCGATGGCGGTGCCGGAACGCTCGCCCAGGCAGAGCCCACGGCGTTCCGCGCCGGAACGAACCTGCCTTCACGCGGCGTGATCGAGTTTGATCTGGCCGATATCGGCGACCTCGAAGACGAGGGCAAGCTGTTCGACACCATCACCCACGAGATGGCGCACGTGCTGGGCTTCGGCACGATCTGGGAGATCAAGAACCTGCTCGCCAACACCGGCGGCAGCACGCCGATATTCACCGGCACGCGCGCCACCGCGGCGTACGAGCAGCTTTTCGGCGTAAACGTCAGCGGCGTGCCCGTCGAAGGGGGAGGCGGACCGGGGACGGATTTGTCGCACTGGCGCGAGACGTCGATGCTCGTCGAGCAGATGAGCGGCTTCACCGAGGCCGCCGGCACGGTCGAGCCGATCAGCCTCATCACCATCCAGCAGTTCGCTGACCTCGGCTACACCGTCAACCTCGCTGCCGCCGACTCGTACAACCCGCTGGGCGGGAACAACCGCTACTGGACGCCCGCCGACGCCGGGGTTGATTCGTTCGCGCGCCGCGTGGTGCTTTCGGGCAGTTCCGGGCAGAACGACATCGACTTCGGCCTGCGCGTGAACAAGGCGCCGGCCGTCACGTCGTTCACGATCACGCCCTCACCCGCATCGCAAGGCGACTTGCTGACAATGACCGCCCGGGCCGTCGATCCCAACGCCGATCAGATCGTCGGCATGACGTTCTATCGCGAATCCAACGGCCAGGCGGGGTTGCAGGCGTCGGGCGACACCTACATCGCGACCAAGTTCAATTCCCGCCGCGGCGTGTTTGCGGTCACCACGCTCACGGACGGCCTCAGCGGCGCGAACATCTTCTACGCGTCTGCCGTCGATCCGATGCTCTTTGCGGGCAGGGGGCAGGCGACGGTCCAGATCAACGCCTACGCGATTCCCCCCACACGACCCGCGCCGCTGGTGGCGACCAGGCCTTCGGCGTCCCGCGCGCTATTGCAGTGGAAGGATCGCTCGCTCGACGAAATCGGCTTCCGGATCGAAGTCGCCACGACGCCGACGTTCCTCGCCGAGACGATGGTCAAGCGATATAACGTGCCGACCAACACCGTCAACTCGCTCGTCACCGGCCTGCCTGCCGGCACGTTCTACTACCGCATCCGCGCCTACAACCCCGCCGGTGCCAGCGCGTACACGCGCGTCGGCGCGATCTGATCTTGCGTCGATCTGCCGCAGGCACGCAACAGCCCCCGCCCGCGGCGGTATCAGTGTCTGTGGAACCAACCAATCGCATTGCCAAGCCATCAGTCCGTAGAACACCGTTCTTCGTAGCGCTTGTGCTGCTCTCGCTCCACGCCCCCCTCGCCGCCGAGCCGTACCACTGGCAGCACGCGGTCATCAAAGGCGGCGGGTTCATCACCGGGCTCTACTTCCACCCGACCAACGCCCGTGTGCTCTACATGCGCACCGACATGGGCGGGTCGTACCGGCTTGATCCGGACAGCCAGCGATGGATTCCCATGCTCGACTGGGTGGGCACAGACGACTACATGTCGCTGCACGGCACATCCGGCATCGCGCTGGATCCGACCGACGACCAAAAGGTCTACATGCTCACCGGCATGTACCTGGCGAACTGGGGAACCAACGCCGCGATCCTGAAATCCAGCGACCGCGGCGTCACCTGGTCGCGCACGAATCTGCCCTTCAAATCCGACGCCAACAGCCAAGGCCGCTGGTGTGCGGATCGGCTGGCGCTGGACCCGAATTTCCCCAGCACGCTTTTCGTCGGCACGCCCGGCGGGCTCGTCTATAGAAGCGCCGACTCGGCGAACACATGGGAGCAGGTGGGCGGCTTTCCGAGGATCAGCGGCAACAACTTTGGCGTCGTCTCGGTCGAATTCACGGGCGGCAAGTTGGGGCAAGCGACGCAGACGATCTACGCGGGCGTGAATCGCAACGACGCAGGTGCCACGCTCTTTCGCAGCGAAGACGCCGGCGCGAGTTGGTCCGAAGTGCAAGGCCGACCCGACGCGGCTGCGGCGGGGTATCTGAACAAGGTCGTCAAGGATCGCGACGGCAATCTGCTGCTCGTGTACATCAACAGCAAAGACATCAATATGAATGACGCGCGCCCGAAACAGGCGCGGCTTTATCGATACGACACGAGCGCCAAAACGTGGGCCGTGCTGCACGCCACCAGCGGCTACGGCATCGGCGCGGTGGCCGCCGACCCGAAGGATGCGAAGAAGCTCATGCTCACCAGCCTCGCGAAGTGGTCCGGCCGGATCGACCTCTGGCGCTCCGAAGACGCCGGCGCGACCTGGACACCGATCCAGACCCAGCGCGCCGGCGAGCCCGCGTACATCACCGATGGCTGGCCTGCGCCGCACTGGATGATCGACATCGACATCGCGCCGGACGATTCCGATCACGTCCTCATCAGCGGCGTCGCAGGCATCTACCGGACGACCCAGGGCACCGCTGCGGCGCAGACGTGGACGTTTTTTAACGAGGGGATGGAGCAGGCGTGCGTGAACGATGTCGTCAGCCCGCCGACCGGCACGGCGCAGGTGTATAGCGGGACGTACGACCTCGCTGGCTTCAAGCATGATGACCTGACGGTGTCGCCTCCAGATTTTGCGCCCGAGATGGACGGCAGCATCGATCTGGATTTCGCGCAGCTCGATCCGCAGAAGATGGTTCGCAGCGCGACGGGCAAACCGTTCGGCGCGTATTCGACCGACGCCGGCGTGAAGTGGGCCGCGTTCGTCCCGCCCGCCGGCGTGACCGGCGGGGGGAAGATCACCATCAGCGCCGACGGGACGGCGATCATCTGGGCGCCGACGGGTACGCCGAAGGTATTTCGATCCACGGACGGCGGGACGAAATGGGCGGAGGTGTCGGGCCTGTCGTCCGGACTGACGGTGGCAGCCGACCGCGTGAACGCGAAGCAAATCTACGCCTACTCCCGCACGAAAGCCGAGCTGTACCGCAGCACCGACGCCGGCGTCAGCTTCACGCGCATCGCCTCCAACATCCCCGGCGGCGCGCACGTCGTCGCGCACCCGACGGCGCAAGGCGATCTCTGGATCGGCGGCGACAAAGGACTTCTCCACTCCACCGACTCCGGCACCACATGGAACCCGCTCGAAGGCGTGACGAAAGTCGTTTCGTTCGGACTCGGCAAATCGTTCGCCGACGCCGGCTACCCTGCGCTGTTCATGGTCGGCACGGTCGGCGATGCGAAGGGAATCTTTCGATCGGACGACACGGGCAAAACGTGGACGCTCATTAGCGACCCTGCCCACCAGTTCGGCCGCGTCCACGCCATCACCGGCGACCCGCGCCGAGCCGGCCGTGTCTACCTCGGCACGAACGGCCGCGGGTTAATCTACGGCGACCCCAACGCCGCGCCGTAACTTCCGAATGACGCCACGCCTGAAAACCCGAGCATCCCCTCCCGTCGCGATAGAAAACGCACAGGTGTACGCCCGTGGGTGGGTGTGAATTGATTAGCCGAGTCGAGCGGAGGCGGTGCGGCCGTTCGACATCGTATCAGTCGTTTGTAGAACTGGTATGACCATGGCGCGAAGCGTACATCCGCCTTGATTTATTCAGGGGTTGAGATGGGACACGGATGTCATAGATGGACACAGATCCTCACAGACAAAGCCATTGAATTGATCCGTGTCAATCCGTGCCAGTCCGGTCGATCTGCGGCCTATTTGGCTTGGCGAAAAAACTGCTCGGCGCTGCGCGTTTGTCACGACAAACGCGCAGCACGCCTGTCTATATAGAGGACGACCTGCCGCGCCGCTTATGACGCCGCGATGTAGCAAATGTAGCGCACTCGAAGTTGCGCTAGGAACGGTGGGTCGAGTCGAATGCGGCTAAGGATTGGCCGGGAAGGAAGTTATGGAAATAGCCGGGCCTGATCGGAATGCTGGGCATGATGTAGCGTGCTACATTAGTGCGTGGCACGACAGGGCTTGTCTTCGCCCGTACAATCCGCACGCTCATGGCAGCTTCTACAATCGACCCTCAGAACCCCAACGAATACCGCATGTCGCTCGGCGACCACCTGGAAGAACTGCGCCGGCGGTTGATCCTGGCGCTGATCGGGTTTGCGGTTGCGATGGCGGGGTGCCTGGTGTTCGGGAAGGAAGTGCTCGCGATCTTCTGCAAGCCGCTTTTACAGGTGATGCAGGAATACGAAGTCAACCCGATGCTGTTCATGGGGAACCTGTCGGACGGGTTCATGGTCTATCTGAAGATCAGCATGATCGCGGCGCTGGTGCTCGCGGCGCCGTGGATGGTGTGGCAGTTGTGGCTGTTCGTGGCGGCGGGGTTGTATCCGCACGAGCGCAAGACGATCACGCGGTACGTTCCCTTGAGTTTGTCGCTGCTGATCGGCGGGGAGTTGTTCGTTTATTTCCTGGTGTTGCCGTGGACGATCCAGTTTTTTATGGCGTTCAGCATCAGCATCCCGATGCCCGACCTCGCGACGACGATGGCGCCGACCACGCAGCAATCGGAGAGCTACGTTCAAGTCCCGCAGCTCGCCGGCAATCCTGCCACCGCGCCGGACCTGGCGATGTGGTTCGATACGACCCAGCAGCGACTCAAAATGATGGTCGCCGGCAAGGTGCGGGTGATCCAGTTCGGCCCGGAGAATTTGGTCTCGCCTCAGATTCTGCTGACCGAGTACATCGACCTGGTCTTGGGGATGCTGGTGGTTTTTGGATTGAGCTTCCAGTTGCCGCTGGTCATTTTGGCGCTCTGTACCGTGGGTATCCTGGAACCCGACACGCTGCGCGGGGCGCGGAAGATGGTCTATTTCATCATGGCGATCGTCGCGGCGGTGATCACGCCGGGCGACGTGATCACCGCGAGCGTGGCGCTGATGATTCCGCTATGCCTGCTGTTCGAGCTGGGGGTGTGGATGGCGTCGCGAGTGAAGACACCCGTGATCGAAGAATAGCGCGGGGGAGAAGACACCAGAGCAGGAGTCACCAGAGCAGGAGACACGAGTGGGGGAGAGGCGAGTACGCTTTGTCTCGTGTCTCGTGTCTCTTCCGCTACGCCGCGCGGCTCATCGCCGGTTCGTCGTCGATTTTCGACAGCGCGTTGGCGAGGTGGGATTGCGTCGAAAGCAGCATGTGGATGGTTTCCACGCACAGCCTCAGGCATTGGTCGGGATGCGCAGCGGTGGGGGCGTGGTTGAGTTCGTCGATAAGGGTCGCGAACTTTTCCTGGTACGCGCCGACGAAGCGGTTCATTAACTCGGCTTCATTGCGGAGCATGCGATGGGATGTATTGGACATGGCGATGATCTCGTCACGGAAACGCCCAACCGAAAACATCGTCGTACACCGCGAACTGACTAGGCCCGCGCTGACACGTCGATGTTATAATTATCGGACAACGCGAGCGGAAATCTTGAGCTGCTCCAGAATAGCGAGGGGAAATTCTAGATGTCGCGCATGAGTTCGCTGCGGGCGCGGACGCCGACCATGCCGATGACCGCCGCCACAAGCGCCAGCGCGAGCAGTCCGATCGGTTTTCCGGACCAGCCGGACTGTTCGACGGCGTTATAGGCGTTCCAGGCGCAAAGGCCTGCCAAAATCAGCAGAGAAAATGAAAGACGCGCGAGCCAGCGTTTCAGTGACCACATAGAATAACCGATAGTTGTAGCGACGCGGATACTGATATGCGACTGTGGCTACCCCTTGTTCTGATTCTTTCTACGCTGGCGAGCGACGCGGGCGCGGGGGTGTACCTGACGATCATCCGCCGTCCCAATGGCGGGCTCAGTCAGCGCGAGATCGCCGCCGCCGAGGCGCGCAGGCAGTTGTCGACCGCGCAAAGCGAGTTCACCCGGGCGTACAACAAGGCCGTGCTCAACAATCCTTACACTCTTGAGCTGAAGCAGGCGCAACTGTCGCTCGCCAAATCGCGCCAGCAGCTCGCAGGCGCGATCGCAGAGGCGAAGCTCGAGTTGAACAAGCGGGCGGATTACCGCACGACCAATGCCGAAATCTGGTCGCTGGAAGAGAAGCTGTCGCACGAGAAAGACGTCGCAAAACGCATGGAAACAGCGCACACGCTGTTTGCTGTGCGTCGCCAGCGGACTGCGATCGAGATCGACGGCTTCAGCGGCGACGCCAGCCTCACCGTCGCCTCCGCAGGCGTGACCGAGGCGATGAGCAATCTGCGAAACGCAGAACAGATATATCATTGGCACATGACCAAAGACCCCGGCTTCGCCGCCGCCAAGTCCAGCCTCGACGCCGTGCGCCAGCGTATGGCCAATCTCGGCACCTAACTCCGCTCGCTTGGCAAATCCCGCGCCCGCCGGTACGATTTGACCCCTACCTCGCCCAGGTGGCGAAATTGGCAGACGCACTACCTTGAGGTGGTAGCGCTTAACGGCGTGCAGGTTCGAGTCCTGTCCTGGGCATAAAGCCCGCAAGCGTAAAGACTTGCGGGCTTTTTCGTTCCCGTCGCTCGCGCCACGCGGCTGGCTAGAACTGGCTAAACGGGGAAATTTTAGCCAATTTTTTAGCCACTTTTCCCTTGATGATGCCCTGTCGGCCGCGGTAAGGACATGCCTTACGACTGCCGTTTGCACCGTGCAGAAGACCGGCACGATTAGCAGCGAATTGGCAAGGAAGGCGATATGGCAGAGCAACTCAGCGTCCACAGCATTAAAGGCAAGTTCTACGCTTACAAGCGAATGATCGGCACCGAGCGTTTCTACTTCGGTCGCGACCTGGGCATCGTCGCCGACAGCAACACGAACCATCGCAATGCTGTTATCGCATCCAACGTCTATGTGCAGGAATGGCATCGCTTGAAAGCGGCGGGGGAGTCGTGGACACCCGCCGCCAAGGACCGCGCAAAGATGTCGGCCAAGGTTGTGCTCGGCCTGCACCAACCGCCCGCCGGCGAAGATGAAACGCCGTTCGAAATGTCGACGCCGGCGTCAGCGCCAACCAAAACAAAACTGATGCTCCACGCCGCCATCGAGGCCTACATCGAACGCACCCGCGAGCGAGCCGCCAGCGGCCAGATTTCCGAAGGCCGCGCCGATACCATCCGTCACGCCATCCTGCGCGCCAAAGCGTTCATGGTCGATCGCGCGCTGACCGACATCAAACTCGACGACTGCCGCGCGGTGGTCAATCATTTCGCCGGCCGGCCGATCGTCGCGAAGTTCAAGCGACCCATGGCGCCCGACACAGTCATCGACACCATCGTCGCCGCACGCGCCTTCTTCGCCGACGCCGAAGACCGTAGCGAATGGACGCCGCCCGCGTCGCTCCGCAAATGCTTCGGCTTCAAGCGCGACAAGCTGCTGACCGAAGAAGAACTCGACGCCCGCGCGAACGTGCCGACGTTCAATGTCAAAGAACTGACCACGATCTGGAAATTCAATCACCACGACCGTCGGCAACTCTACATGCTGCTGGCCCTCAACTGCGGCTTCACCCAGCGCGATATCGCCACCCTGCGCAAGACCCATTGCT
The DNA here is from genome assembly GCA_038215325.1 of Tepidisphaerales bacterium. Lineage (GTDB taxonomy): Bacteria > Planctomycetota > Phycisphaerae > Tepidisphaerales > Tepidisphaeraceae > BPJO01. The sequence continues at coordinate 21,493 of JBBQQZ010000011.1, forward strand.
TCGACCTCGCCGGCGAGCGCCCCTACATCAAACGCCGCCGGGCAAAGACCAAAGTCATGGGCAAATGGCGGCTTTGGCCCGAAACCGCCTACATGCTGCGTCAGCATTTCTGCAAAGACAAAGAGCAACCGCTCGCGCTGTTGCACGGAGCCAAGGACCGCCCGCTCATCAGCCGCGTCGTCGGCAGCCGCTACGACGTGATCCGCAACGAATGGGATCACGTCCTGCGTGCCGTGGATAAAGGCCACACGGCCGCCCCAACGAAGTCTGCCGCCGCGCGCCGCCTGAGCTTCAAATTCCTGCGCAAGACCGGCAGCAACATGGTCCGCAGAATCGCCGGCCGCGACGTCGCCGAGACGTACCTGGCGCACACCGACCGCACGATGGGCAAGGTCTATCACAACCCCGATTTCAAGCGTCTGGCCGGTGCGCTGCGCAAACTCCGCCGTCGCTTGCAACCGATGTTCGACGCGGCGCCGTCCGTGCTGCCAAAGCCCGCACAAACAACTTCCGCCAAGGCGGTAGCAAAATCGACCGCCGCGCGATCGGGAATTGCCGGCGTCTGATACGATGTCTCAAGATAATTCAGGTTCATCCGACTGATGCGTACTTCGTTTCGTGCAGCGCATAGATGCGGAGCTTGAAAAACTCCTGATCCCGGAACCCGTACGCCTGGCGTTGCAGCGTCCGGATCTTGTTGTTCGTGCCTTCCAGCGCCGCCATCGTGATCGGGTAGTCGTAGTAGGCCAGCAGGCGCGACGGTGACTGGCCAGCGTCACCACGAACTGCTTGAGCGTGCGAAGACGACTGCTGCTGCCGCGTCGATCGCCCTGCGGGCTCACGACAC
>JBBQQZ010000012.1:0-22139 GCA_038215325.1 Tepidisphaerales bacterium
GTTCTTAGACATGTGAATCAAGCCCGGGTTCGTCGGGACGAATGTAGCGATGAATGTAGCGCGCTACATTGGTTTTTGGCACGCGATGGCCGTAAATCGTTGGCCGGTCAGGGTTGAGGACGCGAGGGACCATGTGACAAATGTTGCGCACTCCATTCGGCCATTGCACTCGGACGATTGAAGACCGGACCAAAGCCAACGGCCGCCGATTGAAGCCATAGAAAGTCATCGACGGCGAGTGGGGCCGGTGGTGGGTTGCGCCTAATCGGCGGTGGGCTGCGTCGCAGGAGGAACGACCGGGCCGAGGCGGAAGAGTTTGCCGGTTTTCGGCTTCACTTTCTCAGTGCCGTCTTCGACTTCCATGATGCCGAAATCGAGGATATAGAGGGCACCGTCCGGGCCGAACTTGGCGTCGATCGGGCGTTCCATCGCGTTGGCAAGGCCCTTGGTTCGGCTGGCGGGGAGGCGCTTGGTGTTGAAAACGAAATCGTTGACCTGCTTGGCGTCGAGGTCGACGCGCATGACGCTGTAGCCTTGCGGGCCGGTGAGTTTCTGGCCGCTGGTGGCGAACGGGGCGCGGTCGCCGGAGAGCGCGACGATGACGCTCCCGCGGAACGGCTTGAACGGCTCGGCGGCGCTATCGGTGACGAAGCTCATCTTCGCGGCACCCGATAAAGGCGGGAAGACGGCGCGGAGCAGTGCGTTGCGATCGGGCGGCAGCAGCCCGGAGCTTTCGGAATCGAGCAGCGACGCCAGTTCCGGGTAGCCGGTCTTGGCGATCATCTGCTGAGGCGGCTGAAAGCGGGCGGCCTCGATCTTCTCAAGGTCCGCCGAGTAATCCGGCCAGCCATACCAAACCTGCCCGCCGGTGGGCACGCGGAGCAGGCTGTCGGGATCGTCCTTCACCGGACGCGTGCCACGCAGTTCCATGCCGTTGTTGGTCGCGAAGAGGTTGCCGTATTCGTTGAACACCAACCCGCGGGGCAGGCGGATGCCGTGGGCTTCAACGCGCAGGTCGCCGCCCTCGAGGCTGACCGAATAAATGGCGGCGGTCGGTTTGCTGGTGGTGGACGCGGGAATGCGAAGTTGTCGCGACGCGCCGAACGGCTGGAACGGCGCGGTGACGGCGATATCGTCCCCACCGAAGAGTCCGCCTCGCGGGTTCTGGGTGGTGAAGCGGTAGCCGTTGAGTTTGAGATTGGTCAACGACTTGTCGGAGAAATCGGGGTAGTAATCGACCCAGCCCATGCTCCAATTATCGAGTCCGACGACGCCGCTATTGGTCGCCGAGCCGAGCCCGAAGTAGAGCCGGCCGTTATCGGGGTGGATGACCAGGTCGGTGACGGAGTGATCGCCTTGCGCGGGCAGATCGCCGACGACGGTCGTGTGGTTGCCGGCGTAATCGAGCGCGGTGATGACGCCCAGCCCGGCGGCATCACGGTGCGAGACATAGATCTTCCCGTTCGCCGTCGCCATCCCGCCGATGGGGGCGTACATGCGGAACTTCTGGCCTATGAACGGGAGGGTCGAACCGCGCGGATAAAGATAGAACTGCGTGCCGTCGGGTTTGAAGCCGTAGATCTGAACGTTCTCGCCGCCGATGCCGCTTTCGGCGATCAGGACCGAACCCTTGTACTGCGGATCGTCCTTCTCAAACGCCACCGCGGTCGGCGCGGTGAGGCCGGCGAGCTGCGTGGTGAGATAAAGATGGGCGGGGTATTCGACTTCCGAACGGTCGATCACCACCTGCTTGTCCGACGGGATGGCGTGCGGACCCCGCGCGCATCCGCCAGCGAGCAATAACGCCGCGCCGAGCATGCTCAGCACCTTCACCGACCGATAGACAGAACCGTTCATCTGCACGGCGAAGCAGCGTACTAGGATAGGGAGCAAGTCACAAGTTACGCCCTCGCCCGCAATCATGGTGCGGCGAAAAGGGCGCGACTAGAGTTGCCGGAAGGAATGAAGAAATGATTACTCAAGGTTTACACCATGTCACCGCCATCGCTTCGGACGCGCGGCGGAATCACGACTTTTATACGCAGGTGCTCGGGCAGCGTCTGGTGAAGAAAACGGTGAATTTCGACGACCCGGGCAGCTACCACACGTATTTCGGCGACGAAAGCGGCTCGCCGGGCACGATCATCACGTTCTTCCCGTGGCCCGGCGCAAGTCGCGGAAGATCGGGCGCGGGCAACGTCGTCGCGACCGCGTACAACGTGCCGGCCGGCTCGATCGGGTTCTGGACGACCCGACTGGTTGATAAAGGCGTCCGCATCCTCAACGACGAACCGCGCTTCGGCGCTCGCGTGCTGTCATTCGAAGACCCCGACGGAATGGTGATCGAACTGATCGAGCACGCCAGCGTGGTCGCGCCCTACGCCGCCAAGGATATCCCTTCCGAACGCGCCATCCGCGGGTTTCATTCGGTGACGCTGCTGGAGCGATCGCTCGACGCCACCGCAGAGGTGTTGATGGAAAAGCTGGGATACGTCGCGAAAGGTTCGGAAGGCAATCGCCATCGATTCGTCGCCCCCGGCGAAGCGCACGGACAAATCGTGGATGTGCTGATCGACGCCAAAGCCGGCCGCGGGATGCCTGGCGCGGGGACGGTGCATCATGTCGCGTATCGCGCCAAGGACGATCCGGAGCAGCAGGCCGCGCAGGCGGACCTGCAAAACGGCGGCCTGCACGTTTCGCCGATCATGGACCGCAACTACTTCCACTCCATCTACTTCCGCGAGCCCGGCGGCGTGCTGTTCGAGATCGCGACCGACGCGCCCGGCATGGCGATCGACGAGCCGCTGGATTCGCTTGGCGAAGCGCTCAAGTTGCCGGCGCAGTACGAGAAGCATCGCAAGGACATCGAAGCGGCGCTCCCGCCGCTGGTGGGGGCAAAATGAGCGTCCACGACAACACCCCCCTTCTGCACGGCGGCGCGGAGGTCGACGACGCCAAAGCCGTCGCGATCCTCCTCCACGGCCGAGGCGGGTCGGCGGACGACTTTCTTGCGCTGTCGCGCTGGATCGACGTCGCCGGCATCGCATACCTCGTCCCACAGGCGGCCAATCGGACGTGGTATCCGTACTCGTTTCTTTCGCCGCTGGAAAACAACCAGCCGGATCTCGATTCGGCGCTGGCGCGGATCGAATCGATCGTCTCAGCGCTACTGCGGCAAAAGGTCGCGAGTGAGAAAATCGCGATCGTCGGGTTCAGCCAGGGCGCGTGCATTGCCAGCGAGTTCGTCGCCCGCCACCCCCGCCGCTACGGCGCGGTCGCAGCGCTCACCGGCGGGTTGATCGGGCCGGACGATGTGGTGCGCGACTACGCCGGCTCACTCGACGGCACGCCCGTTTTCCTCGGCGCCAGCGACCCGGACCCGCACGTCCCCTGGTCCCGCGTCGAAGAAACTGCCCGCATCTTCTCCGCCATGGGCGCTGCGGTGGAGTTGAAGCGCTACAAGAATCAGCCGCACATGATCGGCGACGATCAAATGGAACACGTGAAAACGATGATCGCGTCGCTGTAACTGCGACGTATCACGCGTCCATCCACAACACCGTCGTCACGATGCGGGGGTAATACTTGCTCCCCTTCGCCACGCCGCTGACGAACTGATCGCTGCACGCCCAGTAGGCGCTTTCGCCTTCGGTCATCCACTTCACATGCGCCGCGTCGGCAGCGGCGAGCGTTTGCTTGATAGCAGGATCGGCGTCTAGTTTCAGCACGTTGGTGCAGACGTACTGAAAGAGCGCGATCTTGCTCATCCACGAATTGTCACTCGTACTGGAGAGCTTCAGACCGCCGTCGGGGAAGAGGTTGCGTTTCTGAGTGTCCGTCAGCAACGCTTCTGTATGCCGCCGCAAAACGCTGATGAGGTCGGTCCAGAAGCTGTGTGTTAGCCAGTGATCTGCTTTGACCTGGTGTTGCTGCGACGAGCAGTACGCGACATAGACCAGACCTTCCACGGCCGGAAGGATGCGCGAAGCGAAGCCAGGGTTGTCTTTCTCAAAGACCGCTGGCAATGATCCGTCAGGTTGTGCTTGCGTCTTGATCGAGCGGGCCGCGTCGGAGGCCCCCAACTCAGCCAGTTCCGACATCGCGGTGTCTTTGACGTGCAGATGCAAGCGGTAGAGAGCATACCACGTCGCCCAGACCTTGGTCGCCATGTAGAGGTTGTTGCGAGTCTGCGCGAGTGAGTGATCGAGTGAATCGTACGTCGTGATCTCCGCGCCGGTTTCGCAGCGTGAGCTGTCGAATGCCGGACTCCCCCGATAGTCTCCTTTTCCGGCCATGCAGCGGTTCTGAAGGCTCCAATGGCACGCATCGATTACATGCTTGTTCTGCCGAACCCATTCCACATCGCCGGTGTTGGCCACGTAGCAGGCGGCGATTAGCGTCCAGTTGCAGAGTTGCTCCGCCGTCATGTAACTGAAACACCCCACCAGGTTTGCCAACTCGTACGACGAATAACCTGCCTGCGAAAACTGGTTATGCACGCCCATGTCGTGGCAGAACGAGATGCCGCCCGGCTTGAGGTTGAAGGCGTCCAGGGGGAGGGTTTCGCCGAGTTTGCGGGGCACGCCGGCGAGCGATTCGGCGTCGGTCATGTTCGAGAACGACGCCTTCACTTCGGACTTCGGCACCTTCACCTGGTCGACGTAGCTGTAGTGGCGCACGAAGCGGTCGAGCAGGTTTTTTACCAGCCAGGGATGCTGGCGCAGTTCCCAGAAGACGTGATCGACCGAGAGGTCGAGCGTGTTCATCATGCAGTACTCGCCTTCATTGACGACCCAGAACGGTTCGCCGCCGATGTCGAGGAGTTGGGTGCTGCCATGGTAGCTGCGGGTGGAATGGGCGATCAGCCACTGCTGATCGGCACTCAGTTTGCTGGCGAGCAGTTGCTGGTCGAGCAGTTGGGCCTGCTGTTTCAGGTGGTCGAACTTGGTCAGCGCCGCGTCGAGGACGTTCTCCAGCCCGCCGTAGGAGCGGGTGTAGAGGTATTTTCCGCGCAGGCGGGAGGTGACGACGTTGTCGATGTGGACGCCCAGCGCCAGTCTCAGCGTCGCCTTCGCGCCCGCGGGCACGGTGAAGGCGATGCCGGGAGTGTTGCCCAGGCCATGACGTGGGTTGATGTCGTTCAGCGAGTCCTCCACCTTCCATCGCATGACCGATTCGATGTTGCAGTTTTTGCTGCCGACGAGCTGGGCGCGAACGCCCTGCTCGTTGCGGATCGCGAAGCCGGGCACGTTGTCGAACAGCCGCACGCCGCTTTGTCCGAACCGGATCGCGAAGACGCCGGTCTTCGTCGTCGTGCCGCTGGTGTTGTCGACGGTCAGTTCGGCGATCACCGCGGGGAGGACGGAGAGTTGGTGCGTTTCGCCTTGGCCGTATTCGGGAACGGGGAAGAACGGGGTGTAGATGGAGAAGGTGAAGTCGGGGGTGGTCCAGGCGTCGGTGCCCCAGCCGTAGTGGCGTTGGATTTCGTCGCGACGATATGCCGCAAGCTGCGGCCGGGCGGCGCGGGTGGATTTGCCTTCGACGTCGTACCGCGCGGCTTCGTCGTCCTGGGCACCTTCGAAGAACGGGAGACACTTGATCGGCGCGTCGGACGAACGATCCCCATCTTTCACGCCAATGAACAGTTCCTGGTCCCCCGGCTTACCGATTTGCAGGCCGAAACCGCCTTTGGAGCCGAACAAACCACACGTGAAACTGAAAAACGCCCCCAGCGGAGAGTGCTGGGCGTGATAGCTGATGTTTCCGTGGAACGGCGGGAGCGATTCGGTGGCCATAGATCGAAATCATACGCGTCGGGTTGGCTCGCACCATTCCAGACCCCATGATGCACCGCGCCTCTGGAGGTCGTTATTCGATTCATGACCGTGATCAACGGAGCACTCCTGGCACCTGCGGCCGCATGGGAAGGCGTATGTCGATCTGGTTTATGGGACCTGGTGGACCGACGTCACCCTGAAAACCGACGCCAACGGGGAGGCCAAGGTCCGCGGCTTCCTCGGCGACTACGAAGTCACCGCCGGCGATCGCTCCGCCAAAGGCACGCTCACGCGCGAAGGCACTCTATTAACTGTGCCTTGAACTTCCCAGGCGACGTCGCGCACGGCAAAGACTGCGCGGCGTGTCTTTCTTACCTGTATTGCCATGGTCCGGATTATCAGACGACGACCGTTCCGACTTTGCAGGCTAATCCGTCCGAAGGGGCGAGAAAAAATGCGATGAACGGGTAGATAGGGCAATATTTCACTTCTTTCTCATGCGTTTCAACTCGATGTCATGGGTATGAAACTCGCCAATTCATCCATCCTCGACCGTGCGGTGCTCGAAACGCTTGAGACGCGCCAGATGCTTTCCAGCGTCACCTTCGACAGCGGGCACCTGACCATCACTGGCCTTGGCAACAAGACCAACGCCATCCAACTGAAACAGGTGAACGGCCGGGTGATGACCGTCATCAACGGGGACCGCTCCAGCCGCCAGCTCGAAGGGATCAAGTCGATCACCATCACCGGCGGCGACAAGGCCGACTACATTGAAGTCGAGCAAAAGCTCACCGTCCCCGTGACCATCCACGCCAAGGCCGGCGACGACCGCGTCATCGGCGGCGGCGGGAACGACGTCATCGAAGGCGGCGCCGGCAACGACACCATCCGTGGGGGTCGCGGCGCGGACATGATCTACGGCAACGCCGGCAACGACCGCATCTACGCCGGCGACGGCAACGACACGATCAACGGCAATGCCGGCAACGACAGGATGTTTGGCGAGAAGCAGAACGACTTGTTCCAAAGCGTCCAGCGCTACGACAAGGTCGTCGGTGGCGCCGGCCGAGACAGCATGACCATCGACCCGGCGAACAAGCCCGAAACCGCCCCGGAAGGCAATGTCGGCAACGTGCCCACAACGTCCGGCACGCCCGTGAAGGTCATCGGATTCTCGCTCGTCGACGCCTCCAACGGCAACGTCGTCAAGGGCTACAGCGGTCTCAACACCGGCGACGTGCTCGACCTCAGCAAGCTGCCTGCGAAACTGAGCATCATCGCCAACCTTGACCGCCCGGGCAGCGTGCGTTTCGATTTCGACGGTGCCAAGATGTACCGAATGGAAAACGTCGCCCCCTACGCCCTCGGCGGCGACAACGGCTTCACGTCGTACAAGGCGATGAACTTCACCGTCGGCGAGCACGCACTGACCGCCCACTCGGTCGTCAAGGAGACCGGCGAGATCATCTCGACCGCAGGCGTGACCTTCAAGGTCGTCAAGACGTCTTCGACGTCGCAGGGCACCGACAAGCCGGCCTCCACCGACGGCGGGTCCAATCCCAGCACCGGCACGGGTAATGCGGGCACCGGAACGGATTCCGACAACGGCACGACCCTTCCCGGCGTCGACAACAACACCAACGCCAACGTCCCCGAGGCCAAGATCGCCGCCATCAGCACCACCGTGCCGGCGGGCACCAGCATCCATGTCGATGCGGTCACGTCACTCATGGGCTACGGCGCGGCGCACGAAGGCCAGTTTCTCTGGGACTTCGGAGACGCCGGCACGCGATACAACAAGCTCAAGGGCTTCAGCGCCGCCCACACCTACGACCAGCCCGGCCAGTACACCGTCACCCTCTCGGTGATCAACAAGGCCGGCAAGCTGGACAAAGCCCAGCTCACCGTCAACGTCACCAGCGCCGCCCGCAAGGTGATCTACGTATCAAGCGACGGCTCGGACAACAACACCGGCCTCACCGCAGGCAGCGCGATCAAGTCGTTCGCCAAGGCGGCGTCGATGGTCGGCAATAACACCGAAATCCTTTTCCAGCGCGGCGACACCTTCACGCTCAGCGCGGGGATGAAGTTCCGTGCGACCAACGTCCTCGTCGGCGCGTTCGGCATCGGCGACCGCCCGGTCATCAAATGGACCGGCGAACGCACGCCCACCGCGATCTTCCAGCCGCTGAGCGGATCAGCGAACATCACGTTCCAGGACATGACGATCGACACCAGGTTCAACCAGGATGCCAACGATGCCAGCACGCCCCTGGGCTTCTCGCCCTCAGGCACCAACATCACCGTCCGCCGCACCGAGCTGCTGAACCTGATGTACGGCGCCAACCTGAACACGCAGCCCGACGGCTTCATGTTCCAGGACAACACCGCCCCGCTGGAGACGGGTATCCGTAAGTACCTGGTCTGGGTGGAAGGCGAGCACACGACGATCATTGGCAACACGTGCGCCAACAGCACCCGCGAGCACGTCGTCCGCGGCAACCACCTCAGCAAGCTGCTGGTGATGGACAACGACTTTTCCAACATCAGCCGCCGCGATGTCGATTACTGGGATTACCGCAAGACGGCGTTGAACATCCAGTCGGGCGAGTGGGCGTACCTCGCCGACAACAAGCTCGATGGTTCGCTCCAGATCGGCCCGCTCGGCAAGTCCGACGGTCTGAAGCACCCGGAGCAGCGGTTCTATCACGCGATCCTCGAAGGCAATACGGTCATCAACGACCGTATCGAAGTGAACCATGGTGCCAACCAGGTCACGATCCGTCACAACGTGATCAAGGCCAACGGGTACAGCGCGATCCAGGTTGACGGGTACGATTCGACCTTCAAGCGCGGCACGGTGGACTTGGTGCTGCACAACAACACCGGCTACAACACCGGCACCGCCGGCCGATTCATCGACGTGACCGGCACGGTCGACGGGTTCTCGGTGTTGAACAACATGTACGTCGCCCCGAACCTGACCCCCGGCTCCGGCCGAAGCGCGGGGATGACCGTCGCGACGTCGAACCTCAACTCCATCGACTCCATCGACGGAAACCTCTGGGCGATCGGCAACAACAGCCAGAGCTGGGTCGGCGAGAACGCCGTCAACCATCTGGGCAGCAGCTACGGCGACAACTTCCAGACGATCGCCGAGTGGAACGCCCAGGCCAAGGTCGGCACCGACTACCACCAGAACGTGAACCTCAGCGGCGCGACCTTCACCACGATCGGCGGGAAGATCATCGGCGCCAAAGCCGCCTGATCTGGATTGCCAATTTGAGAATACCGATTGCCGAATGAACACACCGTTCATTCGGCAATCTTTTTTTGGGGCTGACAAAACCGCGTCCCTCGCGATCCGCTCGCCGTGGTTTTGAACGGCCATTTCACACCCTTTCGCCGAACCGACCCCAAACCGCCCCGCCTCGACGAACCACGATTCCCCCCCCCTCGTGGCGACCACCACACCCAACCGATCGGCCGCGCTCGACTGAAGTGACCACCCCAAACCTGCAAATTTGCGCGCGTGCTACATTTGCTACATCCCCCAAAAATCGTAACTGCTGGCCGGCCATCACTTACGATTTCGACGGTCCAAAAAGCAGCGCAACATGCTACATCCGCGCCCACATTTCTGACCCAAACCGCTCTTCAATTGCCAATGAACCCGCCACGCGCGAACTGCACGCGCGCAGCGTCTCTCCACATAGACCCCCGCGCTGCGCATTTGTCACGACAAACGCGCAGCGCCGCCGGATTTTGCTTTGAAACGACCCCGCGACGACAAGAACGAGAACCGACCCCTCAACCCCGCTTCGCCGGCCACACATTATAATATCAGATCTACTCAAACTGGTATGGTAATGCCGCCGCCCAGATGCACGGCACAAAGAAAACTATCAAGGGGAAGGCGATGAGAATCGATACAATAGCTACGTCCCCTGAAGTCTTTTCAGCGAAGTGATTGCATCGAAATAATGATACGTTTGTCGATTGAAGAAAACACGACGTAAAGTGATCTGCTTGAATGCGACGAACCGCCCCCGTCAAGTTGATCGATCTGTACGCAAATCGGTTTTCCCGCTATCGAGTCAAACCGAACATCGACAGGTGGAACCTGCATCCCAAGCCAGTTTTTTCGGCTGTCGATGCTATATTCTCGAACCCTAATGTGCTTCGAATCCCATGCGTTCTGCACGCTGGTGAAAATTCGATGACCAAATTCTTGGGAGGGCGTTTCCGCTAGTGTTACCGAGAACCAATGCGAGTTCGACTGATCAGCGACATACACAGTGGATAGTGTGGCCATCCCTTCGAGTGGAAAGCACTTCCATTCGCTTTTGAACATTCGCAACATCGTCTCCTGAGATGAAATCTTAGCGCTGTCTGCGACGAAGCTCTCCCGGACGGCAAAGATAGTCACTAATGTCAAAACAATTGCTGCGCACAACACGACCGCTATCGGCGAAAATCTTTGACTCATCGGAGACCCTCGCTACGGCGTGTACGTATGGAAATAGTGGTTGAGACCGGTACGAGTGGCGTTAAGGTTGACCTCGACCGCATATACTCTGCCGCCTACGCCTAAGGTTTGGAATCCCGCCTGCACTGCTGCCGCGATGGGCGCGAACGTATCGGGTCCGCCTGGACCATAGCGGAAATCATAGAGATCGACCAATTGTCCGTCGACGTAAGCGTAAGCGGCGTACACCGCGCGGCGACCATCACTCATTTCGACATGCCTCATATCAAACCGTACCTTCATTCCCGACAGCGAAGCGTTGTGAATCGCCAAATACAGATCTGGGTTTTCCAGCTTGTCGAAGCGAATGGAGACAGGCGGTTGCCCCTGCGCATCAACAACAGCATACTCCTTCGTAATTATCGAGTAACCAAGCTGAATCCGAGTCACGTCATCGACTAACTCTTCCCGGTTTGCGTCCAGGGTTGACAGCAGATAACGCCGCATCGCTGCGCTATTGCTGACAACTGCTGGCAGGGTCCTCGAAGAATCATGCCATTGGATGCTACCGCGTCAACAACGTGGAAAGGCGTTCACCTCCCGACGCTGGAGCTGTATTCTGGCCTTCATTCGTGTCCCATTCGTGTGATTCATGGCTAACGTCTTTTGTACTCGACGCGCCATCGTGACACGCGCCGGAGTGGAGGCTATAGTCCGTCGCGATTGAGCAAACGTGTTGCGATACTCGGTTCGACCGGTTCGATCGGCCGCAGTGCGGTGGAGGTGATTCGCCATCTGGGCGCGCCCTACCGTGCGGCGGCGCTGAGCGCCCATTCGCGAGCTGACGAACTCATCGCACAGGCCCGCGAACTGCGCCCCAAAGTCGCTTGCGTCACCGGCGAATGTGACCGCGCGAGCGTCGAGAACCAGCTTCATCACCTGGGCGTCGAAACGTATTTCGGGCAGACGGGGCTGATCGAGGTTGTTCAGCACCCGGAGGTCGATATCGTCCTCAGCGCCATCGTCGGTGCCGCCGGGCTGCCGGCGGCGGTGGCGTGCGTGGAGGCGGGGAAAACGCTCCTGCTGGCGAACAAAGAGTCGCTGGTCGTCGCCGGCTCGCTTCTCATGCCCGAGGCCCGCAAACGCGGCGTCACCATCCTGCCGGTCGATTCCGAGCACTCGGCGATTTTTCAGGCCCTGCTCGCGGGACGTCGCGACGAAGTCAAACGCGTGATCCTCACTGCATCGGGCGGGCCGTTCCGGGCGTGTTCGGTCGATCAGATCGAAAACGCCACCCCCGCCGACGCCCTCAAGCACCCGACATGGAACATGGGCACGCGAATCACCCTCGATTCAGCGACTATGTTCAATAAGGCCGCGGAAATTATCGAAGCGGTGTGGCTGTTTGACCTGGATCCGTCGCAGATCGAGGTGGTGGTTCATAAGGAATCGGTCATTCACTCGATGGTTGAATTCGTTGACGGCAGCGTGATCGCGCAGCTTTCCCCGCCAGACATGAAGACGCCGATCCAGTACGCTCTGACGCACCCCGACCGGAAACCCGGTTGCGGCCGGGAGATGGACTGGACGGCAGCTTTTGCACTCAATTTCGAGCCTCCCGACCGTCGGAAGTTCCCGGCGCTCGATATCGCGTATGATGTCGCGACACGTAAGGGTACGCTCGGCGCGGTCATGAACGCCGCCAACGAAACCGCAGCGGCGGCGTTTCTGTCCGGTAAGATCCGCTTTGGCATGATCTGGCGGGCGGTCGAGCATATAATTGCCGCGCACACAGTTACGCCCGCACCGACGCTGGCCGATCTGTTAGAAGCCGACCACTGGGCCCGCAAAGCCGCGGCGGCATGGCTGGAGAAGAATTGTTGATCCACGAAACTGCACGAATCGACACGAATGAAGCCGCAGGCAAAGACATTCAAACCGCAGATTACGCCGATTTCGCAGATCACGCAGAATGCATTGATGCAAATCCGTGTAATCGGCGTAATCTGCGGTTCATTCCTGGCTTCTGATTCTTATTCGTGCAGATTTGTGAAGATTCGTGGCTTCTGACTTTGAGTACCAAGAGACTGCTCCATGTTTGATTCGATCATTAACGTCCTCCTCGTCGTATTCGCGTTCGGCTTCGTGATTTTCTGGCACGAGCTGGGGCACTTCCTCGCCGCAAGATGGGCGGGGGTGCGCGTGGAGCAGTTTGCGGTGGGCATGGGCCAGGCGCTGGTTTCGTGGCGCAAGGGAATCGGGTTCCGCATGGCGCGGATCGGCAAGCGCGGCTTCCTTTGGGGGAATACGCAGGACGAGTTTGATCGGCTGGTGAACGAAGAGCACGCCAAGCGTAACGACGGCCGGGCGGCGTCGGAGCTTTCAATTTTCGAGCGGTACGAGATCGCAAAGAAAATCGGTCTCGGTGAAACCGAGTACCGCCTGAGCTGGGTTCCGCTGGGCGGCTACGTGAAACCCACCGGCCAGGACGACCTGCGTCCCGCCGCCGAAGTCGGTAAGGACGATCCGCACGCTTTCGGTGCCAAGCCCGTTGGCAAGCGCATGGTCATCATCGCCGCCGGCGTGGTGATGAACGTCATCCTGGCGTTCGCGCTGTACGTTGCGCTGTTCATGCACGGCTTCAACGCCCCTGCGACCGTCGTCGGATTCGTGTCGCCCGGGTCGCCGGCGCAGAAGGCGGGGATCCAGGTCGGCGACCGGATCATGTCGATCAACGGCAACGCTCAGGAGGATTACACCAAGATTCAGATGAACGTCTCGCTCCTTCGCGACGACGAGCCGGCGACATTCCTCATCGATCGCCAGGGGACGCCCGTGACGCTGCAAATCCAGCCGGTGAAAACGCGGCAGAGCTACAACATGCCCGCGATCGGCGTGATGCCCGCGAGTGTGCTGAAGGCCGCACCGGAAAAAGCGCGCGGCGGCTTCGTCTCCCCCGCCGACATCGTCTTACCCGCCGGCAGCGTGATCACGCACATCAACGGCCAGCCGGTGAGCGAAAAAGATACTAACGTGCTCGACCAGGCGATCCAGGCCTACGACGGTAAGCCGATCGAACTGACGATCCTCAAGGAAGATAAATCGGTCAGCAGCTACTCGCTGACCCCCATGCTGCGGCTTGACGGTTTTGGCGGCGACGACCTCTCCATCGCCGGCCTGCGGCCGCGTGTGGGGATCAACAGCGTCGCCAAGGATTCGCCGGCAGAGAAAGCCGGGGTCAAAGCCGGCGACAGCGTCGAGCAGATCGCCATTGTCGAAACCGCCGAAGCGCTGCGTCCGCCATCGCCCGGACAGTTCCTTACATGGATCGAAGAAGCGGGCAAGAAAGACTATTCCGTGCGTCTGCACCTGCTGCGGGACGGCAAGTCGATTGATCCGATCGACATCAAGCCATCGACCAGCACGCAGAAAGGCCGCAAGACCATCGGGGTGGGTCCGTCGCTGGAGCTTGGCTCGAATGTCGCCGGTGAGGTGCTCCCCGGTTCGCCCGCCGACAAGGCCGGGATCAAGTCCGGGGACCGCGTTCTTGCGATCGACGGCACGCCGGTGACGTCGTGGCCGCAAATCCTCGTCACGCTCCGCAACGCCAAGCCCGGCGACTTGCCGATCAGTATCCAGACCGACGCCAGCCAGCGCGACGTGTCGCTCCGGCTCGGCGACAGCGATATCGAGACCCTCGCCGCGCTCCGCTACATCCACGACCTGCCCCTCGACCAATACATCGAACCGCGCGTCACCACCAACCCGCTCACCGCGATGAGTTGGGGCGTGACCGAGACCAAGTTCTCGATCATCCAGGTGTATCTCACGCTCCAGCGGCTGGTGCAGGGCACCGTGCCGGTCAGCAATCTCAGCGGCCCGCTCGGCATCTTCACCGCCGGTACGTCGGCGGCGGATCGGGGGATGGATTACCTGATCTGGTTCACGGCGCTCATCAGCGCCAATTTGGCGGTGGTGAACTTCCTGCCCATCCCCATCGTCGATGGCGGGCTGTTCATCTTCCTGCTGGCCGAAAAAATCACCGGCAAACCGCCGAGCCCCCGCGTGCAAACCGCCGCCCAATTGTTCGGGCTGGTGCTGCTGGGCAGCCTCTTTCTCTTCGTGACGTATCACGATGTGCTGAGAAGCTGGGGCTGAAAATGATGCGTGTGGCGTGAGGAGTGTGGCGTGAAAGAAGACGATTGCTTCCTTTCACGTCACACTCATCACGCCACACGCCGCACTCATCACGTCACACGCCACACGCATCAATCTTAGATGTAATACATTTCCTGCTGCGACCCCGCCTGGCGGCCGACTTCTTCGAGCAGTTCTTCGAGGGTGATGTTGTCGAGCACCTTGTCGGTGGCTTCGGTGAGCCGGTGGTTGACCAGGTGACAGGCGATCTCGCCTGGCGAGGTGTCGCGCGGGGTGGGCGTGGTGTCGCGGGCGCTGAGGCGACCTTCCAGCCGCCGGATCACGTCCCCGACCACGATCTCCCGCGGCGACCGGCTCAACCGATACCCCCCGCCGCTGCCGACCTTGCTCTCGAGGAACCCGCCTCGCCGAAGCGCCAGTAGGATCGACTCAAGGAACTTATTAGGCAGATTTTCGTGTTTGGAGAGGTCGCGCGACTGCACGTAATGCGTCGGCCACAGCTTCGCCAACTGCACGATCGCCCGCAGCCCATACTCGGTTCGCTTTGACAGTCGCAATCATCCTCCCGATCGGATTTGTAGGTGTTTCGGACTGTACGAAGATGGGCGGGAGAGTCAAACCCCGCCGCTGTCAAACCCCGCCGAGCACGCTACCTGGCCTGTTCCGCCTTTTTCTTCAACGCCTCTTCCCGCGCCTTCTGCTTGGCGAGCGCGGCATCTTCACGCGCTTTTTTCTTCGCTTCCGCATCGGCAGCACGTTTGGCGGCGGCGGCGTCTTTGGCGACTTGGACGTCCTGCTGCGCCTTGAGGGCGGCGGCGTCGGCATCGGCTTTCGCCTTCTCCTCAGCGGCAGAGGCGGCGGCGACGCGGGTGTCGTGGTCGGTGATGATCGATGCGATACTCCGATCCGCCGACGCCGTGACCGTGGCACGTTTGATCGCATCCCCCGCGCTGCCAAGCATTGTCAGCGAGCCGTCGTCATTGAACTCCCATAGATTATTGAGCATCCCCAGATTCTGAGGGTCGAAGGTCGTGGCTCGCTCGCCATCGACATACAGCCCGCCGATCGTTTTGCCGTCCGGGGTTCGGTCGTGCGACCACCAGTAGAGATGGTTTCCGTCCGGCGAGAACGCGAGCCACCGCGGTGCCCCGCCGCTGGGCGGGAGGCTGACGAGTTTGTCGTCGATCAGCACCATCTCAGCAGTCTTGGTCCGGATGAGGCTGGCGTAATGCTTGCCGTCGCGACTGATCACGGGCTTGAAGCCTTCAAAGACCAGCCCGAACGAGCTCTTATCCTGCCCGTCAACGACGAGCGTGCGCCAGCCGATGTCGCCACCGGTGAGGTAGAGGAAATGCTCGCCGTCGTCGCTGAACTGGAAGTAGTCGGAGTATCGGCCGGGCGGATAGGCTTTGCCGTTGACGACGAAGCCCCGGCCCATCATCGGCTCGGGTCCGCCATTGAACGCAACTCCCGCACCCTTGGGGCTGTAGATCGGCGGCTGGAAAATGTGCGTACACCCATCCGATTCGACGCCCTCGGTGACGACAAACTTCTTTCCCCCCGCCGCTTCAGCGACATACACCACCTTGGACGAATCGGCGGTGAAGCCGGCGTCCGTCACGCGGGCGTAGTCGGCACCTTTCTTGCCGTCGATGACCATCCAACCCAGTCCGTTGGTCGCGCAGGTCGCAGCCCAACGTTGGCCGTCGGGGCTGAAGATCACGTCGTAAGCGCCCTCGGTCCCGGGACTTTCCTTGCCATCGACGAATACAACCGATTTGCCATCCGAGCGCGTCCCGATCGCGGCGATCGTATCGGTCGCGGGGTTTAGGACGTAGCGGGTCATGGTCGGGGTTTTAAGGATTGGCTTGCCGTCGACGAGGAGGGAGACGGACGGATTGGCGGTGTCCTGCTGCATGGCGACGAGCTTGCCGTCGCGCGTGAAGCTCGGGCGTCCCCCGGCGTAGGGCATTTCCTGGCCGTCGAGGACGACGAACTTCTCGGCCGGTGCCTTGGCGCGGGTCGAGGCGTAGGCGTAGTGGACGCCATCGTCGCTGAAGACCGGCCAGATCAACTCCGCCGCTGCCGGACCGATCTCGCCGTCCATCCAAAGCGCGACCGACGACATAGTGTCGGTCGTAGCGGTATTGAAATAGAACCGTTTGCTGTCGGGCGTGAAGGTCAAGAACTGCACGCGCGGCAAGGAGCCGAGCATGTTTTTGGTCCGAAAGACTTCCTTACCGTCGCGGATGACAACGATCTGGTCGCTGATCCGGGCGGCGTAGGCGTATCGCTTGGAATCCGGGCTGAATGCCACGGGAAACGTGGCCGCCACGTTGCGCGACATGATTTCGCCGAACGGTCCCCGGCTGATCTGCACGGTCGCGGCGGCGCTGAGGATTTCGTCAACGGGCTGCTCCTCGACGCCGTCGATCAGCACGGCAAACCGGCTGCCTTTGGCGAGGATCGTCGCGACGCGCAAGCCGCTGGCGCTGACGTGGCGCGGAATATCCCGCCCCGCCGGCCCGACTGCAACTTCTTCGACTTTCGGTGCCGCGATCGCAGGCACTTGGAACGCGATCACAAGCGCCAGACCGGACAAAACCAGCCGCTTCTTCGACATTATCATACTGGCTCCCGACTGAAATAGACCGGGCGTAACCTAAGCCTTGAAGCCACGCCATGCAACGAAAACCACGGTTCGCGTCAGGCTTCGATTTTCTTACGTGCAACAACGTTCAAAGATTGGTAAATAGATTGGATCATCGCAAAAGGATTTGTCGATGAGGATCATGCGGTAAGCATGAGCGTTCGGCTCAGGATTTTCATGGTGCGCGTCCGGCTGCCGCGGCTCAGGACGCAGGACACTCCCAACGTGGCCAAGCAACACAAAAGAAAAGCGATCGTCTTTGTCAGTCTCGTGGGCGTTTTGACGTTCACGAGCGCCCTGCTGCTGGTGCTCGCGCCGGCGCCGCTGGGTACGGGCACGGACATGACACTGCTGAATCGCCAGACAACGCCCGGCGCAGACCTTCAGGCGGTCTTCAGCACCCAGCGGCCTATCGTGTCGGGACATTGGACGAGCATCCTCGTTCGTCACTCGCGTTCGGCGGGCAGCCAGTCGGTCGGGACGGGCGACCACTTCATCATCGGCAACGGTAACGGCGGCCCGGAAGGCCAGATCGCCATGGGCGGACGATGGCTGAACCAGTTGCCCGCGACCGCGCCAGGCGGAACATCAAGCATCGATGACGGGTGCGTTACGATTTGCCTGGTCGGAGACTTCGACGCCCAGGTGCCGCGGTATGTGCAGGTGCGTCAACTGACCGAATTGGTCAACACGTTGCAGGCCGGCTTGGGAATTCCCACGGATCGGGTCTGGACCCTCACCGAACCCCGCTCCGGAGCCTCGGTGGGACAGATGTTCCCCGTCGCCGAGTTCCGCAACTCACTGTCACGGTAAGTTCCCCAACTTCACATCGACATCCTAATTTTGCCCGTACATTTGTCGAACTACACCCGCAATTGTCTTGCAGGGCGACCTTGGATCGCCTATGTTAGCGCGCAGTTGTCGGGGTTTTCGTGTATGGTACTTTGGTCGGTGCCATACGGGCATATCCCGGTCAGTCACGGTGTTGTTTCACCGCGAACAGGGGTTGCTTGTTCGGCCAAAAAAAATCGACTGCACACGCAGATTATTCATACGCCTTCATCTGTGCAGCCGAGCGATTGCGATCCGAGTGCCACCGGCCGGTTCGCAGCGTAAGTAGCCGTGGTGGGACAAGTTACATGGCACAAACACTCCTCCACTACCAGGTCCTGGAGCGGCTGGGCGAAGGGGCGCGGAGCACCATTTACAAAGTGGTGGACCCGACGACCCGCCAGACGTTCGCGCTCAAACACGTGAAGCGCACGGACTCCAAGGACATCCGTTTCATCGAACAGATGGAAGCGGAATACGACATCTCGCGCAACTTCAGCCAGAAGAATCTCCGCCGATCGTACGACCTCAAGATTGTAAAGACGCTGCTGCTCAAGGTGAGCGAAGCCTTCCTGGTCATGGAATACTTCGACGGCCTGCCCTTGGAGCAGGGCCTGCCTACGGATTTGGTGGAAGTGCTCGACACTTTCATCCAGGCGTCTGAGGGAATCAAGGCGATGAACCAGATGGGGTTCGTCCACTGCGACATTAAGCCCAACAACATCCTCCGCGACCGTCACGGCCGGGTGAAGGTCATCGACTTCGGGCAGTCCTGCAAGGTTGGCACGATCAAGGAACGCATCCAGGGAACGCCGGATTTCATCGCCCCTGAACAGGTGAACCGTCGGCCGGTGACGATCCAAACCGACGTCTACAACCTCGGTGCCACCCTTTACTGGGCCGTCACCGGTCGGCACATCCCGACGCTCTACACGGTCAACAAGAAGGGCGAGAACAGCTTCCTGCTCGACGCCACGATCCCGAGCCCGCTGGAACTGAACCCGAAGTGCCCGGTCCCGGTGAGCACGCTGATTCTCGAGTGCGTCAGCACCCACCCCTCCAAACGCCCCGCCGACATGGACGCGGTCATCCCTCGCCTGGAACTCGGCAAGCATGTTCTTGAAAAGGCCCGCGACCCGGATTGGAAGCCCGATCCGTCGCTGACGGATTCGCTGACCGAATCGAAGTTCTGATACCATTGACGAATCATGAGCAGCCTTGCCACTCACAACGACATTAGTCTCGATCGAAGAGTACTTCCGTCGCGAGGCCGCGTCGGACGTCAAGCACGACTACATCAACGGCCGTGCCCTGGCGATGGCGGGTGGATCGCCGACGCACAGCCTTGTGACAGCGAACATCATTCGTGAGGCCGGGAACCGACTCAAAGGAAAGCCCTGTCGCGTCTACGATTCCAACACCCTGCTTGGCATTCCCAACAGCCCGTACACGCACTATCCCGACGCCTCCGTCATTTGCGGCGAACTACAGCTCGACCGCCGCGATCCCAGCGGCCACACCGTTACGAATCCGACCGTCGTTTTTGAAGTGCTTTCTCCATCCACGGAGAAATACGACCGGACCGCAAAATTTGACCACTACCGCGACCTCCCGGCGTTCCGTGAGTACGTGCTCGTGTTCCAGGACCGCCGGGAGATTCACACGTTCTTCAGACATGACGATGGCACGTGGGCGTTCAACGTCATCACCGACACCGCCATGGTGAGGTTGCACTCGGTCCAGATCGACCTGTCGATTGACGAAATTTACGACGGCGTGACGTTTTCAACTCCCGAGTCCGACGCCCCCGCCAGTTCGCTTACCTGATCACCCCCAGCCCCGCCGCCGGGACGGAGACTGCCCGGACGCCTCGGTCCAGACGTACGTGTTCAGTCGCCACCGATGTGCCGCCGCAGTCACGGGTTTTGCAGGCAAATCACCGGCGTGCGGCTCGTGCTGGTGGCGGTCATGGGACTGCCCCAGTTCAGAGCGAAGTCGCGATTGCGGCCCGCGCGCGTACGCCGCATCGCCTCAGTATCCACCCCCCGGCGAGGTTGCGGGGACCCGTGACCTGAGCACGATGTGACATTGGATACGATGTGACATTGGGTACGATCGGCAGAACGATCGCAATTCGTCCCACTACGCCATTGCGGGCGTCGCCGTTGACAGTGTCGACACACGCGGCGCGGCCGCCACCGTGCGGAAAACCATTGGCGCGCCCAGCGGCAATAGCGTCCGCCCAGCCAGGTCATTCAGCACCGCCGCCGCCATCATGTACCAGGCGCTTAGCGCACAGACGATCAGCACGTACGCCGCGACCGTGTTGCAGATCGGAAACCCGAAATGCCCGATATCCAACAGCACAAACCCCGCCATCAGCGTCGTGAACGTGAACGCCATCGCCTTGTGAACCATGAACGATCCCACCCACAAGATCGACGAGAACCCCGTCCACGCGATCAGGTACCAGCCGACGTCGGTATGAGACGACACGAACACACCTTGCAGGTTACAGATCCAGATGATCCCAAGGCCGATCCAGAACGCTCCATACGCGACGAACGCGCAGTAGCCGAAATTGTTCCCCATCTTCTGTTCCTGAAAGCCGGCGATCATCTGGCACAGCCCGCCGAAGATCAGCCCCATGGCCAGGACCGGGCCGGTTGAGCAGAGGCCCAGGTTGTGAATCTGTAGCAGCAACGTGGTCAGACCAAATCCCGCCAGCCCCACGACCGCCGGGTTTCCGAGCTTCTTCACTTCTGTCATCGAACCACTTCTTCCTGTTTTTCCTCGGGCAGACGACGAGGATAGCGATTTGCGCCTGATTTTGACCCTCAGCACGCCGGGAGCGACGATGCGCACCAGCGCGCCGGCACGAAGGCCTTAGCGCAGCGTTGACCGGAGGTGTCGAAATCCGTCCCACGATCTCTATACTGCCGGGCTCAACACAACTGGAGCAATCATGGCCGCTGAAGTTCATCCCAAGAAAATCGTCCTTGCCTACTCGGGCGGACTCGATACGTCCGTCATCCTCCCCTGGCTGAAAGAGCGTTACCCCGGCGTTAAACTCGTCGCCTTCGCTTGTGAACTCGGCCAAGGGGATGAACTCTCCGGCATCGAGAAGAAAGCCTACGCCAGCGGTGCCGACGAAGTGATCGTCGCCGACCTGAAGAAAGAATTCGCCGAGCAGTATTGCTTCCCGATGCTGCGCGCCCACGCGATCTATGAGCAGGACTATCTCCTCGGTACGTCCATCGCGCGTCCGCTGATCGCCGCCAAGCAGGTGGAAGCCGCCCGCGCCACCAACGCCGACGCCGTCGGCCACGGCGCCACCGGCAAGGGCAACGATCAGGTCCGCTTCGAACTCACCTACATGGCGCTGGCACCAGATCTGAAAATTATCGCGCCTTGGAAAGACACCACCTTTGAGCTGCGTGACCGCGAATCCGCGATCGAGTACGCCGAGAAGCACAACATCCCAATCCCGGTCAGCAAGAAAAAAATCTACTCCCAGGACCGCAACCTCTGGCACATCAGCCACGAAGGCGCCGAGATCGAGCACCCGAACGACGAACCCAACTGGGACGCCTGCCTGACCATGACCAGTCCGCTCGCCAAGACGCCGAACGAGAGCGAACTGGTCGAAGTCAGTTTCGAGAACGGCAACCCGATCAGCGTCAACGGAAAGAGCCTCGCCGGCGACGCGTTGATCGGCGAGCTGAACAAGATCGGCGGCCGGCATGGCGTGGGCGTGGCGCTGCTGGTCGAGAACCGCCTCGTCGGCATGAAGTCGCGCGGCGTCTACGAAACCCCCGGCGGGACGATCCTGTACGAAGCCCACAAGGCACTCGAGCAAATCACCATCGAGCGCGATACGCTCCACTTCAAGCAGCAGGTCGCGCTCAAGTACGCCGAACTCGTCTACAACGGCCAGTGGTTCCACCCGCTGCGCGAGAGCCTACAGGCGTTCATCGACCACACCAACGCCACCGTCACCGGCACCGCCCGCATCCGCCTGTTCAAAGGCCGCGCGATGGCGGTGGGCGCGACCAGCCCGCACACGCTCTACGACGACAAGCTCGCCAGCTTCTCCATGGAAGGCTACGACGTCACCGCCGCCCGCGGCTTCATCGACCTCTTCGGCCTCCCCATGAAAGTCGCCCAGCAAGCAAAACGCGGGTAACCACACCCGCCTGATAATGACGCGGCAAAAGCCCCGGCCCCCGGCCGGGGTTTTCGCGTATAGTAA
>JBBQQZ010000013.1:0-21905 GCA_038215325.1 Tepidisphaerales bacterium
GACCAGGCTGACGCGGAACAGGCCCCTCCGGCCTCCCTTTGACGCGATTCGCGCCTACGATCAAACCATGGAAAAGCGAACGCTCGGCAAGACGGGTCTGCAAGTTTCGGTGCTCGGTTATGGGTGCGCCCCGGTGGCCTATCTCAAGGCCGACCAACCGGTGGCGGGGCAGATGATCGAGGCGCTGCTCGATGAAGGCATCAACCTCATCGACACCGCCACCAGCTATCCGGGCAGCCACGAATTCATCGGGAACCATCTGTCGCACCGCAAGAAGGATTTCGTCCTCGTCAGCAAATGCGGCCAGAAGTTGGGCGGCGTCGATGCGCCGGCGTGGAGCGCGGAAGTGGTCGACGCGTCGATCGAACGCGCGCTGGCGACGATGAAGGTGGATCAGATCGACCTGATGCTGCTGCACTCGTGCGACTTGGCGACCTTGAAGCAAGGTGACGCACTGGGCGCGCTGGTCAAGGCACGCGACGCGGGCAAGATCGCGCACATCGGCTACTCCGGCGACGACACCGCCGCTGCGTATGCCGCCGGTTTGCCGGACATCGCGGTGATTGAGACGAGCATCAACATCGTCGATCAGAAAAACATCGACGTCGTGCTGAACCCCGCACGAGACCACAACGTCGGCATCATCGC
This sequence comes from Tepidisphaerales bacterium, assembly GCA_038215325.1. Classification (GTDB taxonomy): domain Bacteria; phylum Planctomycetota; class Phycisphaerae; order Tepidisphaerales; family Tepidisphaeraceae; genus BPJO01. The sequence continues at coordinate 649 of JBBQQZ010000013.1, forward strand.
GAAAAGGCCGATTGCCAACGCCTGCTGGAAAGACCTGGCGGACCAGAAGGGGCTGTACAAGACGTATGTCGCAACGTACACGGATCGCCTCGCGAAGATGAACATCACGCCGGCGGATCTTGGGTTCGATGGAGCGCCCAGCGACGTTTGGCCATCGATTGCGCTAAGGTTCACGCTCGGACAAGCGGGCGTTACCACCGCGATCGTCGGCACGACCAACATCGCCAACGCCCGGAAAAACCTCGCCGTCGCGGCGCAAGGCCCGTTGCCGGAGCACGTGACGTCGCGATTGAAAGCGGCGTTCAAGCGCGCGGACCCGGAAGGCAAGTGGACCGGGCAAACCTGAGTTGTTCCCTCGCCCGTGTACGCACGGGAGAGGGTTGGGGCGAGCAACCCTGTGTACTGGCCCTGCCCCCAACGCCTCCCATGGGTATATGGGAGAGGGAGTTGGTCAATCCCGCCATTCCGCGTTCGGATCGCGCGGGTTCTCATCCTCGCTGATCGCGTTCAGTAGATCGACGTAATCCGCATCATCCAATTCAAACCACCCCGGGACATTACCGGGTGTCAGCCCGCGCCATTCCGCCAGCTTGGCGATGACTTTGGCCTTCAATTCCGGGTCGTCGATTTCGCGTATTCGCACCATATTCGGTGTTATCCCAGAAAAATTTTGCTCCTGCACGTGCAAATCGTACACAGTGGTGTCGGCCATCCGCGAGTAAGTGGGGCCGGCGACAATCTGGGATCCACGATAAAGGCCAAGCCGTCGTAAGACGGCGTCCGGAACCGAGTGATCGGTTTCGGCTTATCGGTCGCACGTCATGTGTGATCGGTGATGCGCAAAGCCACGGTGCCGCGTTTGGCGGGATCGAGTGGTTGCCGAATGGTGCTTCAGAACACTCCTGTTCTGCTCTCCTTCAGCCTGGACTCCCCGTTTTCAGTATTGGCGGCAGCGAATGCTGGTTAACCCGAGGCGTTAATGCGTCGATGGGTTGAACAGCAGGGTTGTGAAAGACCCGAAATTCGCCGGCCGTGGTCGCGGACTTCCGTCCGCTTCGGAAAGGAGGCGAGTGTTAGTTGATCGTCGTTGTCCTGCGTGTCGCAGGGTGATCTCGGTCGGATCGATCGGATGACACGGGCTGTTTCTACTTCGGTCCCGTCGATCAGGAATTGACGTCGCCCCGGGTGTTCCGGGACGGCGGGCAGGCTTCGCAAGGAGTGCGCGGACCCCTATTTTCCGCGCGGTTTGTGTCGCCCAATACGCGACCACAGTTTACGGGAGTTCAGTCATGAATCGCATTCGTTCCACAAGCAGCAAGGGCTTTACCCTTGTCGAAATTCTGATCGTCGTGATCATCCTCGGTATTCTCGCGGCGATCGTCATCCCGCAGTTTACCAACGCGTCGGAAGACGCCCGCAAGAGCTCGCTCACCAGCCAGCTCCAAACCCTCCGGTCGCAGATCGAGCTGTACAAGCTCCAGCACCGCGACAATTACCCGACCGACGACGGTCTGGTCTCCGGTACCTGGAGCTGGGACCGGCTGACGACCCGCACGGACGAAGATGGCGCGGAATTTACCGGCGCTGTCGGGCAGACGGGTCCGTTCGGCCCGTACCTCCAGGCTCCCCCGAAGAACTCGATCCAAGGTTCGATCGGCATGAGCTACATTGCGGCTGACCCGGCGTTTGCTGACGCATGGCCCGGCACCGCCGGCGACGGCTGGGTGATCACCGGCAACGGCAAGGTGTTTGCCGCCAGCAAGTCCGGTGGTTTCGTCTATGACGAAGGCAACCCGAACGCAACGACCAACAACGACGCTCCTTAAACCCCTCATTCAGCACTCGGCCCGGTGGGGTGAAACTCACCGGGCCGCTTTTCGTTAAGCGGACTACCCATCTTGCCGATGCGGATACAGAGGAACGCTTCCATGCCACCGACCGCCAGGACACAATCGATCTGCCGACGCGCCACCCGCGCGTTAACGCTGGTCGAAATCCTCATCGTGGTCGTCATTCTCGGCATCATCGCCGCCATTGTCATGCCGCAGTTTTCCAACGCGTCGCAGATGGCACGCGAAAGCTCGCTCAAGGACGATCTGCGATACCTCCGCACGCAGATTGGCGTTTTCAAGGCCCAGCACGAGGACGTGCCCCCCGGCTATCCCGATGGCAATCGTGGCAGCTCGCCCGACGAAGAAACATTTCTACAGCATCTGACCGGATACACCAACGCCAAGAGCGACTTCAGCGCCACGCCGAGTGCGGAGCATCCGTTCGGCCCCTACGTATCACGGATGCCGGCCAATCCGTTGACCGGCAAGTCAGGCGTGGTTGTTGTCACGGGCAGCGCGGAGATGCCCGATCCGGATCTCGCCGCGTATCCCGACGCGGGATGGATCTACAACCCCACGACGCAGAGCATCGCCGCAAACTCGCCTGGGAACGATACCAACGGGGTTCCCTATGCGGACTACTAGACGTGCATCACAACGGGCGTTCACCTTGATCGAAGCGATGATCGCTTCGATCGTGCTGGCGTTTTCGGTGGTCGGCGTGTGTGGCGTGCTGATGGCGGCGATGCAGAGCAATAAGGCGTCTGAGAGCCAGGCGACCGCGACCGAGGTCGCCCGGCTAAACATGGACTCGCTGGCGGCAGTGAATCTGGACGATATTTCGCCCGAGAACGGCTCGACGGGCACCGAATCGATCGATGGCACGCAACTTGCCGATAGCGACGACGCTGACGTGGTGGGGCAGTTAACCTACATCACGCGTCACCCCACGCAGGCGACCAGAGACCTGGCAGTGATCGCAATCACCAGCACGACCGCCGACGGGCAACGGGTCACGCTTTACCGGCTTGCGACAAGGGCGGCGCTGCCATGAGGCGGCGCGGATTCACTTTCGTCGAGCTGTGCCTGGCGATGTGCGTTACCGCGATGGTCGCCATCGCGCTGGCGGCGTTCGCGGCGGCGGGGGCGCAGAGCTGGCGGCAGTCGGAGCACATCCAGCAGTTGCAGGTTTCGTCGCAGCAGGGCACCAATCTGACGACAAGGATCGTCGAATCATCGCGGGCGCTGGCGTCGGTTATCGAGGAGCCGCCTTCGCTACTTCTGTGGCTGACCGACAGCTTCGACGGCGCCGCCGACGCGAAGGCACAGTTCGCGGAGATGGCGCTCATTGAGTATGACGCCGAGCTGAAGAGTGTGTTTTTTTATCGCGCCAACATGGACGAAGCCCAAGGCGCCGGGGGCGATGCGGACGACGTGCTGACGACAGCGGCGATGAGCAATCCGCAGTACGCGACGCTGCTGAAGTCCGAGAACTGGCTGCTGCCCCGACGAACCCTCCTGGGCCCCGGGCGTGTGGTGGCGGAGGGCCTGGACATCACGCGCGTGGAATCGGTCACCTTTACGCCGGTCACCACCCGCGATTTGCCTGCGGTCCAGATGAATGCGACGTTATCGCGTGGTTCGGAGACCAAGACGGTGGAGGCGATTTTCACCGTCCGCGCCCCAACCACCAAGCCGGCGTACGAAGCCGGGACGAACTGATGACGTTTCGCCCGAATCCAACTTCCCGCCGACCCTCGACCCGCCAGCGCGGCATCGCGATGATCCTGGTCCTCGTCGTCGTCGCCGCCGCAAGCATCATGGCGTACGGCGTGATCGCCAGCGCGACCATCACCACCAAGATCACCAGCGCTTCGGCAACCCGGCTTCAGCGGCAGTACCTAACCGAGTCGGGGCTCAACCTCGCGCTCTACTACCTCCACAATCCCGCCGCCTCGCCTGTCAGTCTCATTTACGGCGAATACGGCAACGTCCACTACCCCGGTGAATCCAATATCAGCCTCGGCGATCTGCCCGGCACGCTGACGCTTTCGGTCGAGAACATCGAGAACGGCGTTTTCAGCATCGTCTCGACCGGAACGATCGACGGCGAATCGATCACCTCGTCCGCCACGATCAAGCTTGATAAGTCGAAGAAGTTTACGCAGGCGGCGACCTTCCTCAGTTCGATCGCGCTAAACAACAAGGTGACCATCACCGGCGGGGCAGTCTCGCTCGGGAGCATTACCCTCAACGACGCCGCCACCAGCGGCCTGCTCTTGGCCACCAACGGCACCGCCATCGGCGGCCAAGCGGTGCCCACCAGCGCCGATACGCGTTTCCCACTCTCGATCACGCACTACCTGCCTTACTACTTTTACAAGGGCAAGCGCTACACCGCCAAGAAGATGAGCAACGCACCCGTGTGGTTACCGCTGCTGGACCTCAATTTTGTCGACAACCCCTGCAACGTCTGGTACGCCGACAACAACGTGACGTTCCTGCTCACCACGTCGCTTAATGGCACGCTGATTACCACGAACGGCAAGAGTGTCACGGTGCAGGGCAACCTGACCGTAACGCCCGCGAACGGGATGCCCGGTCTGGTCATCACCGATGATCTCACCATCAGCGGCAACAATCGAAATCTCACCGTGAATGGCCCGGTGTACATCGGCGATCAGCTCAAGGGGTCGGGCGGGACTCCCCAAAGCGTGGTCAACATCAGCGGCGTGCTCATCTCCGGCAAGACCTCCGGCGCCTTCTACAGCGGCTACAACGGCTCGACCAACATCACGTACGACGCCACCCGCTCGACCGTGAGCGCAGTAATGGATGAAATCGAAGACATCAACAGTGTGACCGTCCAGTCCTGGAACAACAACGGAAGTACCCCATGAACGCCTCCACCAATCGGTTGCTCGGAATCGTCGTCGTCCTTCAGGTTCTCGTGCTTTGCACGCTCTGGACCGCCCACTCGCTACCGGTGGCGCAGGCGCAGATCCCTGACCCGGGTGCCCAGCGCGAGCGCCAGACCGAGGAACTCCGGGCGCTAAACGCCAAGATGGAGAAGCTGGTCGATCTGCTCGCCAGCGGCAAGCTTCAGGTGCAGGTCGCCGGAGCCGATAAGCGGTAAGTGGTGCGCTGTCGAAAAAGGAGATCGGTTATGCGAAACAGTCGCCAGGGCGGGTTTACGCTGGTCGAAATCCTGATGGTGGTGGTGATCCTCGGGATCGTCACTGCCATCATCGTGCCGCAGGTCGGGTCTCGCGACGATCTGAAGGTCGCCTCTGCGGCGCGGATGATCATGGCGGACCTGGCGTACGCGCAAAGCCGGGCGATTTCGTCGCAGCGGAAGCAGTACGTCGCGTTCGCAGGGCAGCAATACACGCTGCAAAGCCGCGCCAACGACGCCGATGACCTCACCGCCATCACCCATCCGGTCAATCCGGGAAGCTACACCATCACGTTGAATATCGGACCTCTCGCCGGCGTCACCATCGCCGAAACCGCGTTCGGCACGGCCGAGATGATCGCGTTTGACGAGTTGGGATCGCCCCTCCAGTACGACCCCGACACCGACACATCCGGCACCCTCATTAGTCCGGGAACAATTCGCATCCAAAGCGGCACACGGATCATGACGATCTCTATTGAGCCGTACACAGGTGAGATGTCCGTCAGTGAAGGATAGTAATGATCTTTCTGAGTCGCTCAGAACATCTTCCGATCGCGATCGACCTTGGCCATGAAAGCGTGAAGGTGCTTCAATTGCAGGAACGCGGCGGCGCGCTAGCGGTCATGGCGGCGGCGCAGCAGGTGATGGATTCGGGGGAACTTGCCGGGTCTGACCGTGTCGCGATCGCCATCCCGCACCTGCGCCGTTTGATCCACGAAGGCGGTTTTCGCGGCAAACAGGTCGCGGCGGTGCTGCCGAGGGAGTTTGTGAAGGTCAAGACGATCCGCCTGCCCGTACTGCCTGAAAGTGATCTTAAGTCCGCAATCGAACTTGAAACACGAGACCTCTTCACCCTGCCCCCCGAGCAGCTTTCGATCCGCTTTATCCCCGCCGGCGAAGTGAAGCAGGGGACCGAACCCAGGCTTGAAGTCATCGTGCTGGCGGTTGAGACGCGCCTGATCGATCACTTGCTTGAGCAGTTCAATCAGCTCGGGATGATCGTCTCGTCGCTCGACTTTGAGCCGTGCGCGATGTACCGCGGCATCGAGCGGTTCGTGCGTCGCAAGGAGGACGAAAACGAAGTCAGCGTGATGGTGGACATCGGCGCCGCCCAGAGCCAGGTCGTCATCGGCCGGGGCAGGGACGTGACGTTTACCAAGACGATCGAGATCGGCTCGCGCAAGCTAAGCGATTGCGTCGGCCGAAAGCTCAGCCTCAGTCAGTCCGAGGCCGCCAGTCTCCGCCGCCGGTTCGCGGCGCTGGATCCGGCCGAAAAAGACCCGGTCCGGCAGACCGTCGTTGACGCCACCCGCAATATGATGAGTGACCTCGCCCATGAGGTCTCGCTGTGTCTTCGCTACTACTCCGTCACCTTCCGTGGCCAACGCCCGACGAAGGTGCGACTGCTTGGCGGCGAAGCCAACGACCCGTCGCTTCGCCAGGCGCTGACCCAATCGCTCACCGTCCCGGTCGAAATCTACCACCCGTTCGGCGGGATCAAGACCAGTGGGACGATCATTGATTCGCGCGAAGGCTCGCTCAGCGAGTGGGGCGTCGCATTCGGCGCGGCGTTGCGACACGTGAAGAACACCGTCCAGCGCCACACCGATCCGCAGCAGCGATTCGGGCGTCGAGAGGGCGACGCATCGGTCGTCGAGGTCGTCGACCTCTCCGCCGCCATCAAGACCGCCGGCGTCATGGAGACGACCGAGCCGCGCCGGTCGCGCACCGAGGAGGCGACCCATGCGTGAGATCGAATTCGTCCCCACCTGGTACGCCGCGACCCACCGTCGGCGTCGGCTGTTGAAACTACAGATGTACTGCACCGTTCTCGTCGCGCTATCGCTGGCGACGTGGGGCATCGTAAACGCTCAGACCATCGAAAGCGGCCAGAAAATGCTCGATGTGCGTGCAATCGAACTCGAAGCCAGCTCGATGCGTGTCTTTGAGCGACAGGATCAGGATCGGCTTCGTGCGCAGTACCAGTTGCAGCAGCGCGTCGGCGCCTCGCTGGGCCTGAGCATCGAATCGTCCCGCGTGCTCCAGTTAATCGAGGACGCGCTGCCAAAGCACGCTTCGCTGATCGACGTGCAGATCGACACCGACGAACGCACCATCTCGCTCGCCGGCCGGGCGGTGGCGGTGAAATCGGGGTCGAGCAAACGTGAGATCGAACGACGGCTCACCGTCAGCCTTAAAGGCGTTGCTCCGACCAACGCCGAGGTTGTGAGCATGTACGACAACCTCAAGAACGCCGGTTTCTGTGAAGACCTTGGCCTCAACTACGCGAAGGACCGCCTTGATGGCGACGTCCTCATGCGGGAGTTCGTGATCCGGTTCTCGATCAACCTGAACGCCGACGGAGGCATCCAATGATTACCCTCCAGAAGCAGATCGCCTGGGTCGGCCGTGTGCAGGCGAGCATTGCGGTGGTGACGCTCATCGGACTGATCCTGTTCTATGCGTTCATCTACTTGCCTGGAAAGCAGCGCCTGAGCGAGCTCGGCACCGCATCCGCGACCGCCGAACTTCAGATCAGCAAAAACAAGGATGCCGCTCGCGATCTTGACGCCATCAAGCGCGACGTGCAGCGGCTGAAAGACCAGATCGCCCGTAGCCGCAGGCTGCCGAAGGACCAGGATCTCTCCGGCTTCCTGCACGAAATCACCGGCCTGGCGCAGACCGCGAAGGTTCAGAAGTTTCGATACGAGCCGAATCAGACGCGGGCGCTGGAGCTTTGTTCTGAGTTGCCAATCACGCTGAACTTCTCCGGGCCCTTCATGGAGGTCGCGACGCTGCTCCGCCAGGCCGAAGAGATGCCCCGCATGATGCGCACCCGGCGGCTGAGCCTGAAGTGTAGCGACGGTAAGACGGGCATCGTCGATGCCGAGATTTCCATGAGTATCTTCTTCGCGGTGAGCCAATGAACGCCACAACCCCCAAGCTTCCCGCGTGGCTGCCCGAGTCGGTGCGCGATGACCCAAAGAAAGCCGGCATCCTGGGCGCGCTGCTTCTGGTGCTGGTCATCGTGGTCCTTCGATACCTGATAATGGGTTCCGGCCCGACCGCCGCGATGGGCGCGGGAACGGAATCGGCGGTGAAGAAGGCGGAAAAGAAGAAGGCGGACGCCAAGCTGGTCCAGCCAATGGCGCTTCAGGCGTCCGGCGCGACGAAGCTGTGGCTGAAAGAGCCGATAACCTCGGTCTCACGAAACCTGTTCGCGATTCGCCAGGAGTACTATCCGTCGCAAACGTCAAAGGTGGCGCAGAAAGATAAGAAAATAACCGGTTTCTGGGATGCGATTGAAAAGTCGCAGACTCAGGAAGCCGATCAGAAGAAAAGACGAGAGATCCTCGTCGAGAATCTGCAACGTGAAGCCGCCAAGCTTCATCTTCAGAGCACGGTGATGGGGCCTGAGCCACAGGCGATCATCGGTGGGAGTCTTGTGAAGGAAGGCGACGTCGTGGCGTCGGACAACCCGAAAGCGGGAGTCCAGTTCCGTGTCCTCAAAATTGAGGCGCGGCGTGTGATCATCGAGCGTGAGGGCATCAAGCTCGAACTTCGCATGCACCAATGACCACGATGCCCGTTTGGGTCGTTAAGGCTGCTTACTCACAGATGGCGCCGACGACCGACCGCCGCGCGAATTTTCGCGCGGTCCTTTTCGAGGAGTTTTTCAATGCGCAAGACCTTCCACAGTGCCATCGTCACCGCCGTTCTGGCTTCGATGGCCGTTTATCCGGTTCAGGCAGATTCGGTAAAGATTGCCGATACCTCAGGTACGGCAAACAACGCAAACACGGCAAAGCCGTTGCCCGATGTCATCCCTGCTGACCCCTTCGCCAACACCGAAGCGATCCCCGTACCCGCCGCCGAAGGAAAATCGGTCAAGGCGGGGGATGTGAAGTACGACGATGCCCAGGGCACCGTCGAAATCCACGTGAATGACGCCAACGTCGTCGAAGTGCTGCGAATGCTCTCTGCCCAGTCGCAGAAGAACATCATCGCCAGCAAAGACGTCCGCGGCTCGGTGACCGCAAACCTTTACGGCGTCACGGTCAAGGAAGCGCTTGAAGCGATCCTGACTTCCAACGGCTACACCTACCGCGAACGCGGCAATTTCATCTTTGTCTACACGGCTAAAGAGGCCAAGGAAATCGAACGCGCCGCCCGCGTTCTGAGGACCGACGTTTTCCGCGTTTTCTACACGCCCGCCGCGAACGCCGTGAACATGATCAAGCCGGTCCTATCCAGCGACGCCCAGGTGTCGTTCACCGCTCCTGCGGTCAGCGGGATCAACAGCGGCACGGGTGATGTCGGTGGCAACAGCCACGCGATCGAAGACATGATCGTCATCACCGACTACGCCGAAAACCTCGACGCCGTCAGCAAGGTGATCAAGGAGATCGACAGGCGTCCGCAGCAGATATTGATCGAGGCGACGATCCTCCGCGCGGGCCTCAGTGAAGACAACGCCCTGGGCGTCGACTTTAACCTGCTCGCTGGCGTGAAGCTCAGCAACATCATCTCGAACAACTCCGGCCAGATCACCAACGCCAACACCGGCACCGTCGCCCCCAGCGGGCAGGGGGTCGGCACGGCGGGCACGGGGAATTCGTTTTCGTCATCGGTCCCCGGCGGGATGAAGGTCGGCTTTGTGTCCGACAACGTCTCGGTCTTCCTGTCGGCGCTGGAGGGCGTGACGGATACCGTCGTGCTTGCCAACCCGAAGATTCTTGCCCTGAACAAGCAGAAGGGCGAAGTCATCGTTGGCCGCAAGGACGGCTATCTGACGACGACCGTCACCGAATCCAGTACCGTTCAGACCGTTGAGTTCCTGGACACCGGCACCCGCCTGATCTTCCGCCCGTTCATCGGCGATGACGGGTACGTTCGCATGGAAATCCACCCCGAAGACAGCTCCGGCGGTCTGACGGGTGCGAACCTGCCGTTCAAGATCACCACCGAAGTCACCAGCAACATCATGGTCAAGGACGGTCACACCGTCGTGATCGGCGGCTTGTTCCGCGAATCGTCCGACACCGCCCGCTCGCAGACCCCCGGCCTGGGCAACATCCCGGTCGCCGGCTTCCTGTTCCGCCAGCAGCGGGACCGCACGACCCGCGAAGAAATCATCATCATGCTCACGCCGCACATCATCAAGGATGACTCGGCGTTCTCCGCTGCCAGCGAAGAACTGGCGAAAGACGCGGAGCGTCTGCGTGTCGGCGTCCGCAAGGGCATGATGCCCTGGGGCCGCGAACGCCTGGCGGAAATGTCGTACGAAAACGCCGAGCAGGAAATGAAGAAGCCTAATCCGGATACAGAAAAGGCACTCTGGCACCTCAACTGCGCGACGAATCTAAACCCGAAGTTCATCGAAGCGATCAAACTGCGTGAGAAGATCACCGGCCAGACGCTTGCGACCAGCGACGGCAGTTCGATGCGCAGTTTCGTTCGCCGCGAAATCCTCGCCGAGAAGACGCGGGGCACGATGAACGAAACGCTCCCCCGTCGCACGCCGATCGAACGTCCGGAACCGGCGACCCAGCCGATCGTCGCCCCGGCACCGCAGGTGTCGTTTGAAGCGGCACCGGCACCGGCACCGACGCCGACGCCGACCACCCCGCCCGCAATGCAAGCGGCGGCGGTCGATCTCGAATCGTTCCTTGCTGTGCCCGCCACCCAGCCATCGGTACAGGCGACCGAGACTGAACCCGAAACCACGGTGACCGTGCTCGAAGATGGCGTGAACTGATCGACATCGATCACCGGAGAACTGTCATGAAGACGTACATCAACTCCTTCAATCGCCTGCTTCTCGCCGGTGCGGTGATTGTAGTCCTCACGGGCTGCAACTCCGCACCGAATGAGCAGAAGACCCAGCGTGAAGAAGCGAACAAGCAGTGGAACCAGGCCCGTGCCGGCGTGATGCACAACCTCGCGAAAGACCAGTTCCAGGTTGGCAACTTTGACAAGGCCCGCTCGACGGTTGACGAGGCGCTGAACGTCGATCCGGAAAGCGTGCAGTTGTACGTTCTGTCGGCGCGCATCGCGATCGAGCAGAACCGCCTTGATCTGGCCGACAAGCAACTGGCCGAGGCGCGAAAACGCGATGAGAAGAACGCTGACGCGCTCTACCTCTCGGGCGTGGTCGCGCAGCGGTGGCAGAAACCGGAGCAGGCGCTGGATTTCTACACCAAGGCGTCCGAAGCCCATCCGACCGAACTGGCTTACCTGCTCGCCCGCTCGGAGATGCTGGTGATGTTGAATCGTCGTCCCGAAGCGATCTCGGCGCTCCAGGACAAGCTGGTGTACTTTGAGCACTCTGCCGCGATTCGCGACGCGGTGGCGCAGATTCACATGCAGGACAAGCGCTACACCCAGGCCGCCGACCTGTTCCGACAGGCGAGCATCCTGGCGGGGGACGATCTGAGCATTCGCGAGCGCCTCGCGACCGCCCAGTTCTTCGCCGGCGACTACAAGGCGGCGACCGAAACGCTGAACAAGCTGCTGCTCAAAGAACCGTACACCGACCGCGGCGATCTGTTCATGCTTTTCGGCGAATCGCAACTCGCGATCAACCGGAACGTGGAGGCGAGGCAGGCGTTTGAGAAGGCGACGGATCTTGATTCGTCGTCGGTCACCGCCTGGCTCGGTCTGACGAAGGCCGCCTTGGCGCTCAACGACATCCGCCGCGCCGAAGGGGCGGTTCGTCGAGCGGTTTCGCTTTCGCCGGAACTGGCGGACGTGCATCTCATGCTCGGATACGTCCGGCTGAAGCAGGACCGTGCCGACGACGCGATCCGGTCGTTCCAGACCGCCAACTCGCTTGATCCGAAAGACTCCGTCAGCCTCTGCATGATCGGCCATGTGCTGGAGAAACAGGGACGATACGACGAAGCCCTGTCATGGTACGCCCGCGCATTGAAGGTCAACCCGCAGGACGAACTGGCCTTGAGACTGATGGTCACCGCGCAAATCGAATAATTCAGTGGGCCTGTCGGGAAACCGGCAGGCCCGCCTTTTGACAAAGTGTGGTGGTCCGTGATCCGTCGAACGCAGGTGCTGATTGCCTTCTCCGTCGCGATGCTGCTTTCAGGCATCGCGCTGGTTGCGCCGGATCTGTACCAGAAACTTCCGCTGATGGACGACCCGCGCTTCGGCAACATCGCTGCGGCGACGCTGGTGCTTTTGGGGGCGACGGCGGGGCTGATCGCATTACGGCAGGTCGGGCGGAACACAAAGACGCTTTGCCGGCAGATCGACGCGATGATCGGCGTGAGCGAGCCGTCGCCGCTCCAGACCAACGACCAGATGCTCGTTTCGCTCACTGACGCAACCAACCGCCTGCTGCTGGCCAACGCCCGGTCGCTGGCCGAGTCGAAGCGGAAGATGCGTGAGCTGGAGATTCAGCTCAAGGTCGTGCAACTGGAACGCGAGCACGCCGAATCGATCATCCAGTCGATCTCCGACGCGGTGCTGGTGACTGACCCGTGGGACGAACTCGTGCTCGCCAACGAATCGGCCGCCAGGGCGCTGGGGTTCAAGCTGTCGCCCGAAGGGCGTGTGCCGCTGGAGGGGCTGCTGCACGATCAGAAGCTTGTCTCACTCATTCGCGAAATGCGAGCCAGCCGCTCGCAAGGCGGCCGGCGCATCGTGGAACATCGCACCCGATCGGGCGGGGAGGATCGCACGTTCAAAGTCACGCTTTCGTGCCTCGCCGGCGACCGGAAGGAAGGCGGCGGTGTCGTCGCGGTGCTGCACGATATGACTCGCGAGGCTGAAGTCGCGCAGATGAAGAACGATTTCGTGAGCCACGTCAGCCATGAACTGCGCACGCCACTGGCGAGCATCAAGGCGTACGTCGAAATGCTCATCGACGGCGAGGCCGGCGACGAGAAGCAGAAGGGCGAGTTCTACGACGTCATCCAAAACGAAGCCAACCGCCTCGGACGGCTCATCGACAACATTCTGGATATCAGCCGGATCGAATCGGGCGTGGTTAAAATCAACAAGCAGCCCCTGAGTGTGACCGTGGTGGTGAAGGAATCGCTGGAGATCATCACCCCCCAGGCGAACGGCAAACGGATCTCGGTGAAGGATCAAATCGCGCCGGCGATTTATCAGACCATGGCCGACAAGGACATGGTTCATCGCGCGGTGTTGAACCTGCTGAGCAACGCCGTGAAGTACACGCCGGAAGGCGGGACAATATCGGTCTCAACCCACGTCGACGAGACCGCCAAGCTCATTACGATCCGAATTGCGGACACCGGTGTAGGTATTCCACCAAAGGACCTCCCCTATGTGTTCGATAAGTTCTACAGAGTCGAAGCGAACAACCGCATGGCCAAGGGGACGGGGCTGGGGTTGTCGCTGGTGAAGCACATCGTCGAGACGGTACACCACGGCCGGGTGTTTGTTGACAGCACGGTCGGTCAGGGCAGCACGTTTGGGATAGAGCTGTCGTTGTGTTGAATGCGTTAAGGGGATGGTCGAGCTTTTTTGTTGGAGTGTTCGATCATGGATCAGAAGACAATTCTCGTCGCCGATGACGAGACGCACATCTTGAACGTCGTTTCGCTGAAACTGCGGAATGCCGGATTTCGCGTCCTCTGTGCCCGCGACGGCCAGGAGGCGCTGGAGTTGGCGCAGCAGGAACAACCGGACCTGCTGATCACGGATCACAACATGCCGCAGCTTTCGGGCCTGGAGCTTTGTCAGAAACTTCACGCTGACTCCCGGTTCGACAAGATGCCGGCGATCATGCTCTCGGCCCGTGGGTTCCAGCTCGAAGAATGCGATACGGCCGCGAGCGGGATTGTGATGATGATCAGCAAACCCTTCAGCCCCCGTCAACTGCTGGCGGCGGTGGATCAGGTTCTTGCCGCGTAAGGTTGTCTGTATGAAAACCGACCCCACCACACCCGCCGACCTCGCTCTGCCCCCGCACGCGCTCGAGGCGCTCGCCGCCCGCTTCCGCGGCAGCGGCCTCTGCTTCGCCGTGCTTCGGCCGGACGGAACCGTCGCGTTCTTCGACCACCAGGCCGCGACGTTTTTCCAGCGTTTTGCGATCCCCGTCCTCTCCTACAGCGAGTGCGGCGCTCAGTTCTTTGGATCGGCGCTTCCGATCGTCTCGCTCGACGGCCAGGTCAACGTCTGCCAACCGCTACCCGGCACGATCATGGCAGCGTTCGCGTATGTCGAACGCAAGCAACTCCACGCCATCATCACGCTCATCGGCCGCAGCGAATCGTTCCGGCTTGACGACAACACCATCCACCTTTGCCAGCAGCTTGGCCTCGATGGCGAATGGCTTAACCACGAAGCCAGCAAGATGCCCGCATTTGATTCCTCGGGCATCCAGCACGAGGCGCGGCAGCTCTCGAACATGCTTCGCGACCAGCTCAAGCTCAACGGGCTGGAGCAGGAAGTCGAATCGCTCTCCGGGCAGCTCGCCAACACCTACGAGGAACTGAGCCTCATCTACCGCCTTTCCAGCGGCATGAAGGTCAACCGATCGGCCGGCGAGTTCTTCAAGCAGGCTTGCCTGGATGTGATGGACGTGATCGACGTTCGCGGCATGGGCTTTGTTCTGCGGGCCGAATCACTCGAACATCGCGACCCGGTGCTCTACGGCACGACCAGCCTGCCCCCCGGCGCCGTGCATCGCCTGGCCGATCAGCTCATCGGACACCTCAAGGTCCGCAAGAGCGCCGTCGTGGTGAATGACTTGAAACGCGACCCGGCTTACCAGTGGCTCGCGGCGCACGCCCAAGGCATGCTCGCTGTTCCCCTCCAACGAGATGAACAGGTGCTCGGAGCGCTGTTCGCGTTCGACAAAGCCGCGAGCGATTTTGATTCGGTCGACTCCAAGCTGCTCACCTCCATCGCGAATGAATCTGCAATCTACCTTCAGAACGCGATGCTGTTCGAGGACGTCCGCGGGCTGATGATGGGTCTGCTCCACAGCCTTGTGAGCGCCGTCGACGCCAAGGATGCGTACACTTGCGGCCACAGCGAGCGCGTGGCGCTCATGGCGCGTGAACTCGCCCAGATCGCCGGCCTGCCCATGGCGACCGTCGAACGCGTCTACATGGCTGGCTTGTTGCACGACGTCGGCAAGATCGGCGTGCCTGAGGCGGTTCTACAGAAGCCCGGCAAACTGACGACAGAAGAATTTGACCTGATGAAGCAGCACCCGGAGATCGGTGCCCGCATCCTGCGCGACGTGCGCCAGCTCGAAGACGTCATCCCCGGCGTCCTCTACCATCACGAACGCTGGGACGGCCGCGGCTATCCGAGCAAGCTGCCGGGCGAAAGCATCCCGCTCATGGGCCGCATCATCTGTCTGGCGGACTGCTTCGACGCCATGACCAGCAACCGCACGTACCGTCGCGCGCTGCCGTTCGAAGTGGCGATGATGGAGATCAAGAACGGCTCCGGCACGCAGTTCGACCCCACCCTGGCCGATGCGTTCATCCGCATCGGCGAGAAGCGCCTGCGTGAACTGACCAGCGGCCACCACGAACAGGCATCGAGACTCATCGAACTGCACAACACCACGCTACGTGTCGCATGATCAAAACCGACGAGTACAACGGCGTCTGCGTCATCAGCGTCATCGGTGAACTCACCGGCGACGACTGCGGCACGACGCGCAAAACCGTCGAAACCCAGATCGATACCCACCACGTCGTCAGCTTCGCGATCGACCTGGAGCAATGCACTTTCATCGATTCCGACGGGCTCGAAACGCTTCTCTGGGTCAAGCGAAAGTGCGATGAACTTTTCGGAATGATGAAGGTCGTCAAGCCGGACGAAAACTGCCGCAAGATTCTCCAGATCACCCGGCTCGAAAGCCGCTTTGATGTCGAGGCTGACCTGTCGCTGGCGCTGAAGGGGATCAGATGATCGCCACCGCGATGCGAAAACCGCTCGGCCAGACGCTGGTGGATCGCGGATTCATCAGCACCGAGCAATTGCAGCGCGCGCTGGACGAGCAGCGGATGAGCAACGCCCAGAAACTGCTGGGCGAAATCCTTGTCGAACGCGGCATGGCGACCGAGGAAATCATCTGCGAAACGCTCGCCGAAGGTTACGGCGTGCCATTCGCGCGGATCAACCCCCGCATCACCGACCCGAAGGCGATCGAGATTCTCCCACGCGAGTTCCTCGAACAGCACACGGTGTTGCCGCTGTTCCTGGTCGACGGCGTGTTGACCATCGCGGTCGCCGAGCCATCGAACGTCTTCCTGGTCGAAGAGATCGAACGGCTGACCGGCAAGGACGTGCAGCTTGTCGCCGGCACGAGCAAAGACATCCGGGCGACGCTCCAGACGTATCTGCCCGACGACAAGGTCTTCGTTATCGATGACATCATCGACGAGGTGAAGCCGGAAGACTTCACGCTCCTGGAACAACGCAAGATCGAGGACATCGCCGACCTTGAGCAGGCCGCCGGCGATTCGCCGGTGATCAAGCTGGTGAACTACTGCGTCTACCACGCGGTGAAGGACGGCGCCAGCGATATTCATATCGAGCCGGGCGACAACCTGCTTCGCGTCCGCTATCGCATCGACGGACACCTGGTGGAGAAGCTCCGCCCGCCGTTCCAGATGGCGGCGGCGATCTCCTCGCGCATCAAGATTATGGCCGGCCTCGACATCGCTGAACGGCGCGTCGCCCAGGACGGCGGCATCCACGTCATGATGGACCGGCGGCCGATCGACCTGCGCGTCAGCACGATGCCCGGACGCTTTGGCGAAAAGGTCGTCATCCGTGTGATCGACAACGACAAGGCGTCGGTCAATCTTGAGAAACTCGGCTTCGGCTACGACACCCTCAAGCAGTGGCGAAAACTGATCGACCTGCCCAACGGCATCGTGCTGGTCACCGGCCCGACCGGCTCGGGCAAGAGCACCACGCTCTACGCGTGCCTACAGGAGATCAACGCCGAGAACATTAACATCTGCACCGTCGAAGACCCGATCGAATACAACCTGAACGGCATCAACCAGTTCCAGGTGAACGAGAAGGCCGGCTTCACGTTCGCCTCGGCCTTGCGGGCGCTGCTCCGCCAGGACCCAGACGTGATGATGGTCGGCGAAATCCGCGATATCGAAACCGCACGCCTCGCTACGCAGGCCGCACTCACGGGTCATATGGTGTTCAGCACGCTGCACACGAATGACGCGCCCGGCGCGATCACGCGGCTCTACAACCTCGGCATCGAACCGTATCTCGTCGGCGCCACCGTTTGCGGCGTGCTTGCGCAACGTCTGGTTCGCAAGCTCTGCCCGCACTGCCGCGAGGAGTATGAGCCGACGCCGAACGAAAAGCGCCAGATCGAGCGATTTGCCGGCCCGCTGGAGAAGCTGTTCCGGCCCAAGGGCTGCGGCAAGTGCCGGCATCTCGGGTATGCGGGTCGAATCGGGATTTACGAGCTGTTCATCCCGGACGACACCGTGATCGATAAAATCAGTTCTGGCGCGACGCTAAACGAACTCCGCCAGGCCGCACTGGGCGTCGGAATGCGCACGCTCCGGCTCGACGGGCTCGATAAAGTGAAGTCCGGCATCACTACGCTGGACGAAATCTACCGCGTCACCACCTGATTCAGCCCAAACCTCCCCCGAAAAACAGTCGATATATCCGATAGGGCCGTGGTGCGCCACGACGGATTCCGTTTGCTCAATAGGCTCTGAGGACGACGACATGCCCATTTTTACCTATACCGCCCGTGACTCTGCCGGGCAGTCGACCAGCGGGACGATCACCGCCAACGCGATGGCTGATGTCGGCAAGCTGCTGCGCGCCGAGGGCAAGTTTCCGATCAACGTCCAGCCCGCGCCGGCCAAGAGTCCGATCGAGGCGTCGGGCGGGATAAAGGTCTCGCGGGCCGAGATCGTGCAGATGTCCACACAGATCGCGATCATGGTCGAGACCGGCGTCACCATCTCCGAAGCACTCGACTGCATCGGCCAGCAGGCGCCCAAGCCACGCCTGCGCCGCTTGCTGGCCGACATCAGCCAGCAGGTGCAGGGTGGTGGTGATTTCAGTTCCGCACTGGCGCGTCACCCGAGGTCGTTCCCCACGCTCTACATCGCGCTGATTCGCGCCAGTGAAAAATCGGGCATGCTGCCCAAGATGCTCAATCGCGCCACCACCTACCTGCGCGAAGAGGCTGAGATCGTCCGCAAGGTCAAAGGCGCGCTGACCTACCCCGCGATCATGTTCGCCTTCGCGCTGGTCACCACGCTGTCGCTGCTGGTTTTCGTGCTCCCGCGCTTCACCGCGCTGTACGCGAGCAAAAAAGCGGCGCTACCGTTGCCGACCAAGATCCTGATGACGATCAGCGACGCGCTGCTCAACTACTGGTTCATCCTGTTGCCGGCGGCGATTCTGCTTGTCGTCGGATCGATCGCGGGTGTGAAGTTCACCACCACCGGCCGGCGCATCCTGCACACGCTTCAGATCAGCGTGCCGATGATGGGATCGATGTTCAAGCAGATGCACCTCGCCCGCGGGCTGCGGATGATCGGCACGATGGCGAGTTCGGGCGTTCACCTGGTCGATTGCGTCACCACCGCCCGCGACCTGTGCGCCAACGAGCACTTCAAAAAACTCTGGACCGACGTCGAACACCAACTGCATCACGGCAAGCAACTGAGCGAACCGCTGTTCAAAAGCCCCCTGGTCCCCCGCGCGGTCGCACAGATGATCGGATCGGCGGAGAAGAGCGGGAAGCTGGCGGTGGTGATGGAACAGGTCGCGGGCTATAGCGAGCAGGAACTGAAGGAGAGGATCGCGGAGATGACGCGATACATTGAGCCCGCGATGATCATCGTCATGGGCGTGGTCATCGGCGGCGTGGCACTTGCGCTGCTGCTCCCGATCTTCACGATCAGCCGCGTGATGTCGCAGTGATTCGTGTGGCGTGATTCGTGTGGCGTGAAAGTTGCTCTGGCCTTCTCATGTCACACTCATCACGTCACCCTCGTCTTTACACTCCAAGCGCCTTCGCCAGCACTTCCGCCGGGTGCAGGCCGTGCCTGCCCGTGCCGTCGTGGATCTGGTGCCGGCAGCTCGTGCCGGGGACGACGATGGTGGCGTCCTTAGACGCCGCGCGGATGGGTGGGAACACGCTCAGTTCGCCGATCTGCATCGAGAGGTCGTAACGATCCTTCGTGTACCCGAACGCACCGGCCATGCCGCAGCAGGTCGATGGGATCGCGGTCACTTTGCCGCCTGTAAGACGCTTGAGCATCGAGAGTGTGGTGGCCTCGCCCCATAGGGCTTTCTGGTGGCAATGCCCGTGGAGAATCATCTCGGTGGCGTCGGTACGGATCGTGGGTTTGGTTGGGTGCGTGTCCCATTGTGATTCGACGAACTGCTCGATCAGCATCGATTTGCCCGCCAGCTTACGGCGAAGTTCGATGTCGGTCTTCAGCTTCAATTTCAGCCACTCGTCCTGGATCGCAGAAAGACACGACGGTTCAAATACGATCACCGCTTCGACGCCCGGGTCTTCGATGAGCGTCTTCATCTTTGCCAGCGTGGCGTCGGCGGTGTGAATCGCGTCGGCGAGCAGGCCGGTGGACATCATCGGACGCCCGCAACACCCGCCGGCGGGGAGTTCGACGGCGTAGCCGAGCGCTTCGAGCGCCTTGGTCGCGGCGATGCCGATGTTCGGCTCGTTGTAGGTCATGAAACAGTCCGGCCACAGCACGACGCGCGGTTTGCTCGCGGTATTCGCCTTGTGACGCCGGAACCACTTGTAAAGCGACTGCCCGAACGTCGGCATCGTGCGCTTGGGGTGCAGGTTCAGCACTTTGTTCATGATCGCCCGCACCGGCGGAAGCGCGCTGACGAAGTTCGCCAGGCCGGGCGTGATCGAGGCGAGCTGGTTCAGCTTGCGAACGTGGCCGACCACCTTCGCCTGTAGCGGCGCGCCGGTCTTGCGATACGACTGCGCGTAGTACTCCGCCTTCAATTGCGAGACGTCGACGTTACTGGGGCACTCGGTTTTGCAGGCCTTGCAGCTCAGGCAGAGGTTGAGCGTTTCCTTGGTGCCCGCGTCGTGCCAGTCCGGTGTCGGGCCGTTGGTCACCGCCACGCGCACCGCATTCGCGCGGCCGCGCGTGCTGTGGCGCTCGTCGAGGGTGGCTCGGTACGACGGACACATCACGCCGACCTCAGTCTTGCGGCAGAAGCCCGCGCCGTTGCAGCCTTCGACCGTCCCATTGAAGCCGTGGTCGTCCGGGTAGTTGAAGTACGTGTCGATACCGTCGATCCGCTTGCCGTCGGACTGGGCGTCGAGGCGGAGGTTTTGGGTGATCGATTCGATCGGTCCGGCGTCAACGATGTTGCCGGGATTGAGAATGCCCGACGGATCGAACAGGTTTTTGAGCCGTTTGAACGCGGCGGTGATGACGGGGCCGTAGAACTCCGCCAGCAGCGGCCCGCGCACGCGGCCGTCGCCGTGCTCCCCGGACATCACGCCGCCGCAGCGCTTGGCGAGGTCGGCGACTTCCACCGCGATCGCACGCATCTTCACGCGCTCGCCCGGATCGTGCAGATCGATCATCGGCCGAACGTGCAGGACGCCGACCGAAGCGTGGGCGTAGTACGCCGCCTCGGTGTTGTGCTTCTCGACGATCTGCTTGAAGCCCGCCACAAACGCCTTCAAGTTTTCGACCGGTACGGAATTGTCTTCGACAAATGTGATGGGCTTGGCGTGTCCGGGCAGGCCGTGCAGGAGCGCCTCGCTGGCCTTGCGGAGCGTCCAGGCGTTCAGCATCGACGCCGGGTCTTCAAACGTCGCGATCGAGACGTTGGTGACCACGCCGCGTAAGGCGTCGAAGAAATCGCTGAGCCGCGTCGAATCGTCTTCGATCTGGTATTCGACATACAGCACCGCCCGCGGCGTTTGTCCGTCGACCTTGGGCAGCATCTCCACGTACGGCCGGCAGGCGGTGTTGCCCAGCGCGGCACGGATGATCGCATCGTCCAGCAACTCGACCGCGCACGGCTTGGTGCCCACGATCGCAACGACCGCATCAATCGCGGCATCGACCGACGCGAACGACACGACCGCCAGGCCCCGCGCGATCGGCGTCGGGTGCAGTTTCAGCTTCGCCCCGGTGATGACCGCCAGCGTGCCTTCGCTCCCACAGATAATGCCGGAGAGATCGAGGTCTTCGGGCGTTATGCCGGCATCAAGCTGCTTGAGGATTAGGTCC
>JBBQQZ010000014.1:0-21624 GCA_038215325.1 Tepidisphaerales bacterium
TACATCGTCAAACAAAGCCACGCGCACGCCTGGGTGGAAGTGCTTACCGCCAACGGGTGGCAGATGTTTGATCCCACTGCCTCCCGCGAGGGAAGCGCCGGCGCACGGGCGTCGTCGATGTGGAAGCAGTTCATGTACTTCGTCGACTACCTTGAATATTCCTGGGGCAACAACGTCGTCAATTACGACGCCGAGAGCCGCACGAACCTCATCCAGAACGTCGACTCCAGCCTCACCGAAACCGCCATCAACACCAGCACATGGATCCAGGAACTCAAGGCGTGGTTTGATCTCCAGAATTTCTACTGGGTGAGCAGCGGGCTGCTGAGCGTGCTGATGGCGGGCATGGTTTGCACGATCGTGGGCGCGATGATTTATTTTCTCTGGGAACGGATGCGCCTGCGCCGTCGAGCGAGGCGGATCGGGCTGGATCAGCTCCCGTCATCTGACCAGAAGCGGCTGGCGCGACAACTGGCATTCTATGACGACCTGGTGCGGGCGCTGGACCGGCGCGAGATCGATCGGCCGACGCATCTGACGCCGATGGAGTTCAGCCAGTCGATCGGGTTCCTGCCCAACGAGCTTTACTCCGCCGTCCAGCGGCTGACGCGGATCTTCTACCGCATTCGCTACGGCGGGCATGAGATCGATTCGAACCAGCAACGCCGACTGAACCGCGTCGTCGAGCGCATCGAATCCCAGCTCGGCCCGCCGAAGGTTTAGAGGCGGCCCTGCGATCATCCCCGAATCGACACGACTGGCGGAACATTAGAGGGATTGGTCGGACGTGAATACGTTCAGCCGCTGTGCGACAAAGTTGCCGAACGCCCTGGCGTCGTCGCCTAGAAGGGCAAGTTGCCGCTCGGCGCTATTCACGGGCACCCAAAACTGCTGTTCGATCGGGCTGGCGCTCTCGCGGATGGAGGCAAACGCCTGGTTCAACCTGGCAAGGTCTTCGGCGGTGGGCTTGGGAGAAAACGGGTTGCCGACGATCAGCGTCAGCGCGATCACCACCGCCGCCGCGATCGCGCCGCCGGTGACAAGGCGGCGAACACGGTTGGAAGTCGGGTCGGGCTCTGTATTGGTCGATGCCGCGCGCTGGCGGCGTGTCTGATTCAGTCGTTGCATGGTGCGCGCGTGCAGCGATTCATCGAACGCCGGCGACAGACTGCCCGCTTGCTGTTTCAACATCGTGTTCAGGTCGTTCGACATACTTCACCTGCTTCCGAAGGCATTTCTATCTCGCCCAATGAGCCCACATGCGGCGCCAACTTCCTGCGCGCCCGGTGCAGATTGGTTTTCACCCACACCCAGGACCGCCCAAGCACCTTCGCCACTTCCACCGTCCCCAGGTCTTCCACGTAGTGCAGCCACACCGCGCGAAACGTTTCATCGCCCAGCTCGCGCTTCGCAATCAGCCAGAGCCGCGCCGAGCGCTCGTTGCGCTCGGCGTGGTCGTGCGGGTCGTCGTGCGTCGCGACGTCGATCTCATTGACGTCGGCGGCGGGGCGGCGCTTGCGGAGGCGGTCGATCATCAGCCGCTGGGCGATGATGAACAGCCACGTCTTGAACCGCCACTTCGGGTCGTACCGGTGCAGGTTTACGTACGCCTGCACGAACGTGTCCTGCACCACGTCCTCGGCATCCGCCTGACGAAGCGAGCGCAGAACGAAGCGGATCAGCCGCACCTGATACCGTCGAACCAACACCTCAAAACACGCCGACGAGCCCTCTCGCGCCTCGGCGGCGAGCTGCTCGTCGGACCATGTTTCAAGGGTTGTGGTCATGACTCATGTGGGGTGGCGGGTGCATGTGGCTTGTAGCTTGTGGCATGTGGCATGTGGCGGAACACCACCCGCTACATGCCATCCGCCACCCGCCATTCACCTACTTCGTATTCTTTTGAATGTCGCCTGTCGCGCGTTCCAGCAGGTCGCTGACGTTCTGGATCGGCACGTTCCAGTCGATGTCGATGTTGTTGCCGGTGGCGGTGGCGGTGAGGTCGAGGACGGCTTCGGAGACGAGCAGGGCGTCCGGGTCGTCCTGCCCGGCGAAGCTGACGGCGGCCTTCAGGCCGTCGATGGTGCCCTTGACGTTCGTCGCGGTTTTCTCGTCGTCGGCCACGATCTGGCTCTTCACCTTCAGGCCCTTGATCGGGTCTTCGGTCACGGTGATCCAGGCGCTTTTCAGTTTCTGGATCATCGGCGACCGCGCCGCCTGCTGGCCGATCTCGCCGAGCTGATCGCCGGCGACGTAGACGAGCATGCCGGCATTCGTCTGCTGCGGCGCGAGGACGGCGTTCTTCAGCGGATCGAGCTTGCCGGCGATCGTATCCAGCGCCGCGACCACCTCATCCTTCGATTGCCCGATCACGATGCGCCCGTCGCCGGCGAAACCGCTGAACATGGTTTTGCCCTTGTCATCCCAGCTATGCAACTGGTGCCCGCCGACCGTGCTGGCGGAGTAGGTTTCGTTGAGTGAGACGAGCGTCTTGAGGCGCTCGGGATTGACGTTGGCCCGGATGATGACGACGGCTTCCTTCTCCCCGACGGTAGGCCCAAAAAGCGTGACATCGTGCAGATCATCCGGCAGCTTCAATTGGCCCACGCGCTCGATGTCGCGCTTGCCCTTGGCATACTTGGCGTTGTTCTCCAGCTTCGGCTGGACGAGCTTCCATGTGTCGGTTTTGGACATCGCATCAACGTCGATATGGACGACCCACTTGGCGTCGGATGACACCGTTTTGGGGTCGAACGGTGCCGCCTGCCCGGCGGAGCTGATCCCCATCATTCCGACCACTCCGATGACTGCACTTCTGATGATTCGGTTCATTCTTGTCCTTTTGGTTAGCACGGAAGGCGGATACGGATCATCGCGGCTACGGGTTACGCGCGCCCAAGGAATTTTCTCTGCCATGTATCAAAGGCTAAACGCGAAGACGCGAAGTTGCGAAGAAATCCCTTTCCGGTTCTTCGCCTCTTCGCGCTTTCGCGTTTATTTTAGGACTGATTCAGCGAAATCCGCGCAATCAGGTTATTTCAGCATGTCTTTGACGGTGTTTCGCTCGTCAACCAGTTCCTTGTTGGTGACGGCGATCTTTTGCTTGGCAAACTCGTCGAGGGGCAGGCCCTTGATGACTTCGTACTGGCCCGGGGCGACGGTCTTGACGGGCATGCCCGCCCAGACATCGGGGTCGAAGCCGTATTCGCCTTCGCTCTTAACGGCGATGCTATGGATCGCGCCGACGGTGACCAGGTCACGGACGTGATCGACCAGTGCGTTGGCGGCCGACGCGGCGCTGGAGCTGCCGCGGGCGGCGATGATCGCGGCACCGCGCTTGCCGACGGTTTCCTGCATCTCGCCTTTGAGCCATTCGTGATGCCCGATGACTTGCGTGAGCATTTTGCCGTTGATCTTGGCGAGGTGGAAGGCGCTGAACATGGTCGGCGAGTGGTTGCCGAAGATGAACAGTTCGCTGACGGCCGTCACCGGGACGTTCGCCTTCTTGGCGATCTGGCTGACGGCGCGGTTCTGGTCCAGACGCACCATCGCGGTGAACCGGTCGGCGGGCAGGCGCTTGGCCTGGCTGGCGGCGATCATCGCGTTGGTGTTCGCCGGGTTGCCGACGACCGCCACGCGCCCGTCATGGGCGGCGACGCGATCGATGACCTTGCCCTGTTCGATGAAGATTTTTCCGTTGTCCTTCAGCAGGTCGGCGCGTTCCATGCCCGGTCCGCGCGGCTTGGCACCCACCAGCAGCGACCAGTTGGCGTCGCCGAAGGCTTCTTCGGGCTTGCTGGTCTGCACGATGCCGTGCAGCAGCGGGAATGCGCAGTCGTCGAGTTCCATGCAGACCCCTTCAAGGGCCTTCATCGCTTTTTCGACGGGGACTTCGAGGAGTTGCAGGATGACGGGCTGCTCGGGACCGAACATCTGGCCGGAAGCGATGCGAAAGAGCAAAGCGTACCCAATCTGTCCTGCTGCGCCGGTGACGGCGACACGAATCGGCTTGTTCATTGCGGTGGTTCCTTTCAAGAACACTAAATAAGACAACGACGTCCTATTATGGCGCGATCGTTCCCGCGTGCAATGCGCCGGCACGACCGGAAAGAGCGACTTTTAGCCGCACGCCCGGACGCGGGCAAGTTCAATGGCCCCGTCATCGTTGGCTTTAACAAGCAGCCGCAACGCTACGCGTTGCGCGTCTTGGTTTTCATCGTGAACAAACCAATACGCGCAACCCGTAGGGTTGCGGCTACTGCCGGACGCACTACGGCGCCGTCGTCGGTCCGGTCGTCGTGCGGGTGGTGGTGGTTTGCTGGTACTGCGGCACGGGGACGGGGGAGAGGACGTTGGTGGTTTCGCCGAGTTCGGTGGCGAGCTGGCGGAGCTTGGCGCGAAGCGTTTCGCCGGCGGATTGGGCTTGTTTCACCCACGGCTGGGCGGTGACCAGCGCGGGGAAGTTCAGGTCGTTGGCAAGGTAGGTTTTCAGGTCTTCACAGTTCGTGAGATACGTCGCAAAGGCGCTGTTGGCTTCGGCGTAGAGCGTGTCGATCTGGTCGTAGCGATCGCGCACCTCGCCGGCGCGGGCCTCGGCGGCGTCGCGGAGACGCTGGTTCTGGATCGTTGCGACTTCGGATTTCCATGTCGTCGTAAACATCGACGACGCGGCACGCATGTCCTCGGCCTCGACGCGAACCCGATCGGCTTCCTTGTGGACCAGTGCGACCGTGTCACGGAACGCGTCAAACGCCGGCCGCAGATCACCTTGCGCGACCGCGAGCGTGCGCAGCGCGTCCACCGAGTCGGCGACCTCCCGCTCGCCTGCGATCAACTGCGTGCGCGTCGTCACCAGCATCTGCACCGCCTTCTCCGACCGATCCCGTGCAGGATCTGCGGTACGGCAGCCAGCGAGCGCGATTGTAATCAGCAGCAGGGGTGCAAGTCGTTGTGGCATAGAGGTGTTCCGAAGATCACCATACCTTAGCCATCGACTGCCGGAGAGACTCCGTCAGGAAAAAAAAACCGAGATTTTCGGTCCGCGCTGCGTGATTGTCACGACAAACGCGCAGCGCGCGAGTCTATAGGGATGCGCCTTGTCGCCACCCTCTGGAGTGTGGAAGTCGAGCGTTAAACCAGGCAATTTTCAGCACCAAGGGGCACCTTGAAATCGCCCGGAACCATCTTTCTGAAAAGGGGTTATGCGATTTGTCGAGTTCTAAGAACGACATTACGACTTGGTTCGTTCCTGAAAGAAGAACTGCGTCTGTCCGACCTGGATGCGATCGCCGGCTTTGAGGCGTTGGCGGGCGATGGGTTTGCCGTTGATGTAGGTGGGCGTGCCGAGCGGGAGATTTTCGAGTTCGTATCCGCCTGGGATGATGTGAATGCACGCGTGTCGGCGGCCGACGGTGGGGTCGTTGAAGAGGTAGATATGGCTCATCGGGTGAGAGCCGATGAACGTCGGATTGCGATACAGCACGAACTGCTTGCCGGTGATGAGCCCGGATTCGACCTTCACCCAGCCGGTCTTGACGACGTTCTCGATGATGCCGCACGACAATCCCGCGAGCAGGCCGATGAGCACGACTGCGATGAGGCGGGAGATCAGTTCGTTGCCCAGCGTTTCCTGGACGGGCACGTACACCAGCCCGCCGATCACGCCACCGATCAGTCCGCCGACCATGCCGATGAGCAGTCGCTTGCCGTTGCGGAGGATGAGCCCTGGCGCAGCGGCGAGGAAGAGTCCGAGCAGACCCCAGCAGATGGTCTGGGTGAGGATGCGTTGTCCGATCGCTTCGCCGACGACGTCGGCGCTCATCTGTTCGTGGACGCGCGCCACCACCAGCGCCACGATCAACCCGCCCGCCGCCCCGACGACGGCGGCGATCGTGCCGTAGATGATCGCGCCGTTGATGTTTCGTTCGATGATCGAGTCGGCGATCGCGAGCATCACGGCGATCGTTACGCCGCACACGCCGTAGAACAGGAGGCTGGCGATAAAATCCTTGCCGCGATCAAGTTCGAGCTGCTTGTTGGTCAGGTCTGCTTTTTGATCGTCGGAGAGATCGGGGTTGGTCTCGATCTGGAAGTAGGCGTTGTTCCTGCCGCGCTCGCGGATGGGTTTGGTGTCGCGCGCGATCTGTTCGTCGCTCGCCTGCACTTTTTTCATCGCGACGACGATCTCGTTGTACTGGTCGATGAGGATATTCGCCTGGGTCTGTGCGTTCGGCCGGTAGCGAAGCACCTCGCCGAATCCCCAGCCCATGAGTCCGCCGATTGCGCCGAAGAGGCTCAAGTAAACGACCGCCGAGAGCATGAAATCAAACCGGCGGACCCGCTGGGGGACGGCGACATTGGTGTGTTCGTAATGCTGCTGGGTCGAAGAAACGGCTTCCTGTTCCTTCAGCTTTTTTTCGACCTTGTCGCTGTTGAGGTCGTCCCAGGAGATTTGCAGCTTGTCGGACATAAATACATCTCACTACGGAGACACGGAGGCACGGAGCGAAAGAATACTATGTTTTTCCCTCCGTGGCTCCGTGCCTCCGCGCGGTGAACTTTTATTCGATCGGCAGGCGAACGCGAAAGCCCTGGTCGGTCAGCCAGATAAGCAGGTACCACATGCCCACGAAACAGCCCATGAACGCGATGACCACCGCGAGCAACACCTTCAGCGACGCCGTTCGCGAGGCTTTTCGTTCGGCGATCGTTTCGGGATGCTGCTCGCCGGGCAGCGCGGCGCGAAAATTGTGGCCCCACTCGCCCATGTTTTCTTCGACGAGGAAATCGCATTTCTCGCTGCGGCCTTCCTGCCAGACGAACATGCCGTCGATCCCGGCGATCGGGTCGTACACCCACGCCACCTGCCACGGAAGGTTGAAAAAATTGTCCTGGATGAACAAATCCATGCCAGACAAAAACACGCCGAAACCCGGGTGCGTGTGGTACCAGCCGACGATTTTCTTGCCCTGGTACTTTTCTTCCATCACCTTCTGGATGCTGTTCCATGTCTCAGCGGTGAAGGTGACCTGGGTTTGCTTGTTGGTGGCTTTTTCGCCGGGGATGTGGCCGTCGATGAGGAGGTAGGGGCTGATGCGGTCGTGATGGACATTGCCGACGAGCACGCCGCAGATCTCGACGCCGGTGTCGGATTGGCCGTGTTCGTGAACGGCTTCGACGACCGACCGCTGCACGACGATCGCAAAGCCCGGCTCCCGGGCATTGGTAATGTGCTTGAGGATTCGCACCGGGCCGGCATCCGGCTCGACACGCGAGATGTCGAGTTCCGGGCGATGAGGTTGTTCGATGGTGGGATCGGCCATGGGTTCTCTGGCTCCATCTCCCGCGTACCCGTGGGAGAGGGTTGGGGTGAGGGTCTTGGCGTTCACTCACGCTCGAACCCTCACCCCGGCCCTCTACCGTGAGTACACGGGAGAGGGAGCATTAAAGCAACTCGATTTCGTCCTCCCACAGATCGCCGAGCACATCGGGCGCGTCGGCGATCAGTTCCAGGCCGATCGCGCGATGCTTCGTGCGGGCCGTGAGGATGTCGAATTTCGGAATGCCCAGTTCCGCGAGTGTGCGGCCAAGGAATGGCTCGTCACCGCGGAGGGTATTGAAGGTGACAATCTCCCGCGCGTCGTGCCCGCAATGCGGGCAGCGGGCGTGGCTGGTGTTGAGGGCGCTGAGCGAGCGGAAGATTTCGTCGGTCCGTTTGCACGCAGGGCAGTGCAGCGAGCGGGCGATGTCGCGATTGAGATCGATGACGGCATCGGGGCCGAGCAGTTTCCCTGCGTGCTGAAGCACGCTCGCCATTGTGAGTTCCGTGGACCGAGCGTCGAGTTCGACGATCTCGCTGAGCGTGTCGTGTGACAGGCAGTCGGGCTTGCGCTGGTATTCGACGAGGTAGCTTTCTGCCGAGTCGCCGGCGAAGACGAATCCTTTGCCGGCGATGGTGGGGAGGTTGTGCAGCAGCTTGACGGCCTCCTGCGTCTGCACGCCGGCGATGATGGACGCGATGGTCGGCGTCGTTGGCACGCGGCCGCCTTCCATCTGGGCGCGGGTGAGCAGGTTGCAGCTTCGCCGGTGCGCCAGGAGCTTCCAGTCGCGCTCGCTCATGGTACACTCGTAGCAGGCGTTGGCTTGAGCCGGATCGGGGGTGAAGACGCGCGCCACGCCCTGGATGACCTCGATTGCTCCATCGATCCAAGGCCGGCCGACACGCCAGCACTGGCGGTTGATGGCGAGGCGGGCCTCGCGGTTATCGAGCCCGCCGATGACGACATCCGCCCAGCGGTACACGCCGGCACCGAGGTCGTGGATGATGTCGCAATCGAGCGCTTTGACCTTGATGTCGGGGTAGATGCTGGCGGCGGCGGAAGCCGCGACCCCGGACTTGGGTTTGCCGGCGTCGCTAGCGCGGTAGAGCACCGAGCGGGAGAGATTGCTGTTTTCGATCGTGTCTTTGTCGGCGATCACGACATTGCCGATGCCCAGAAGCGCGAGGTTCTTGATGATCTCATTTCCCAGCGCCCCCGCGCCGATGACCAGCACTTTGGCGGACTTGAGGCGGGCTTGGTCCCACCAGCCGATGAGCTTGAAACGGTCAAAGCGGTCGTCGGAACCCGCAAGATCTGCGGGGGTGATGGAGAGCGGATCGCTCATGCGCGGCCTGCCGTGATCTCGGGCAGCAGGCGGAGCACGTCACCGTTCTTCACCCCGGCGGCGGCGAGGGTTTGGTCGTCCAGGAGCTGTTTTCCGGTCGTGCGGTGCTGGCACTTGTAGCTGAGTAGTTGCCCGTCAGGCCCGTATTGAGGAAAGCTCATCCGTTCGATCAAAACCGCCAAAATACGCTGCAAGGGGGCGTCATCGGGCATTTCGACCTGGCGTTTCTTGTTGCCCGTTGCGTCCCAAATTTCGACCGTCATCAGTCCCATAACACGTATTCTCCGATTCTTTTGCGCCGCCCCGGTTTTTCAGGCGGCAATCTTGCCGAAAGACAGATAATACCGGCGAATGCGCTGAAGGGTTAGTCGATCGGGATGTTTCCGCCGGGATAGACGTTAAACTCGTCGCAGTGTCACAGCCGGAATGAACTCTGGCAGGTGAAAGATGACGAATTCAAACTGCCCCGGCAACCCTGCGGCTAAGATGCCGTCTTGCTGGGCGAACTGAAGGATGATGCTGTGAGTTCGGACCAAGCCATTTATTCTGCATTGTCTACCGCGACCGAAAAACCTCATCGCGTTGAATCCGTTGTCGAGATCGCCTGGCGACGGCGCGGGTTGGTCGCGGTCGTGTTGTTCCTGACGATCATGTCCGCCGCCGTGGCGCTGATCCTAATCCCCAAGCGCATCGCCGCCGAAGGCCGGGTGCTGATCGTCCGCAATGCGCCCACCGGGTCCGAAAACGCGATCGACCTGCGCACGTTCCTGACTACTCAGGCCCATCTCGTCAAATCGGCGCCCGTGCTCTCGCCCGCCGTCGATGCGCCGCGCATGTCGGATACCGAGTTTCTCGCCGATGGGGAAAACGCGATCAACCTGCTCAAGGAACGACTCGAGGTTTTCCCCGCGGCCGATACTTCCAGCATCCTGCACATCCGTCTGTCCACCAGAAACAAGGAAGAATCGCGGCTGATCGTGCAGAGCGTGATGCGGGCGTATGTCGACCACGTTGCGGCACAGAAGAAGAACATTAATCTCGGTGCCTACGAGAAGATCACGGCCGATCGTGAGTCGTTGGAAAAGGATCGGGTTGAGGCGCGGAAGTACCTGATGCGCCTACAGGCCGAGACGCGGACGTACGTTTCCGAAGACGGGTCGCAGACGACCAACATCGCGGTGCAGAAGCTTCGTCAGATCTCGCAGGAGTTGGCTGCCGCGCAGTTGGAGACGACGAAGCTGAAGTCGCAGTTCGAAGAATCGCTGAAACCTCTGGGCTGGACGCCGGAGAAGATCGACGAAAAGAAGCTCGCCTCCGCCGCTGCGGTGTCGGCGCAGAGCCTACAGATGTTGCAGGGCAATCTCGCGGCGTTGAGCCAGCAGTTGATCGAAGCCAAACGCCGTTTCGTCCCCAGCCACCCGGCGGTGCGGACGGTGCAGGCCCAGATCAAGGACTTACAGCTTTCCCAGGCCGCCACGCTGCGGTCGATGTATTCGATATCCAAGCAGCGCGAACTCGAAACCGGAAAGCTGCTGATCCAACAGGAAGCGATCGTCCAGAATCTGGACGCGAAAACCGCGGAAATCGAGAGCCTGACGCAGCGGGTGGCGATGCTCGATAAGAACGCGTCGCTGCTGGATGAGAAGCTCAGCACTTTGACGCTGACGGAGAACGTAGGGTTCACCGCCTCGGAAATCGAAGACGCCGCGATCGACGAAGCCTCTGCCGTCCCCAACACGTGGAAGACGCTCGCTGCCGCTTCGGTCGCGGGGCTGGTGCTGGGGCTGATGAGCGCGCTGGTGCGCGAATGGGTCAGCCCGTCGCTGGGATCGGTGCATCGGATCGCCGACACGCTTGGTGTTCCGGTTCTGGGGACATTGCCGCGCGTGCAGGGCAAGACGGGTCGCGATGTCGCAACGCTGACGCACACCATGTCCGACTCGTCCGCCGCCGAGGCGTTCCGGTCGATTCGCACCTCGATGCTCTTCGGGGCCGGCCGGTGCAACACGATCACGGTTACGTCTCCGGCGCCCAAGGACGGCAAGACGACGCTGGCGACGAACCTGGCGATCTCACTGGCCCAGTCGGGCAAGCGCGTGGTGCTGGTGGATGCGAACTTCCGCGACGCCAGCCTGCACAACATTTTTGCGATGGACAACGCAGTCGGTTTCACCGGTGTGATGAGCGGCGACGACCTTGAGAGTTCACTGCGTCGCACGCCGATCGAACACCTGGACGTTCTGACCAGCGGCCCGAAGGTCGCTGAGATATCTGAACAACTCAACAGCGGGGCGTTTACCGACCTGCTGCGCGATCTGAACCTTCGCTACGACCACGTCATCTTCGACACCTCCAGCGTCACCAGCAGCAACGATGCCCGCGTCATCGCCGCCGGCTGCGACCAGACGATTCTCGTCGTTCGCGGCGAGCGCTCGAACCGCTTCGCCGCCAGCACGGCCCGCGACGCGCTGCTGAGCGTTGGGGCGGCGTTGATGGGGATTGTCGTCAACGATTCACAAAGCCCCGCCCAGGCGTATCCGCCTGCGGGCGACCGCCCCGATCCGCAGGATCGTGGGAACGAGCTAGCTAACCGGTTGCGAGCCAGCCGGTAGATTGCCGAGAACGCGCTCGCCGTTGGGCACGCGTTTTGTATGCAAAGTGCTCGGACACGGACCCTGGGAGGGGACCGTGGTCCGAAATGCACGAGGGAAGAGAAAATGCGCCGCAAAGACGTCACGTCTTGACCATCTTCTCATCCTGAATGTTCTGCGCGACGTCCAATAGTTGCGCAGTAGGCAAAGCTGCTAACGCAACGGTCCGATCCTGAAGATGGATCGATACCGGCGCGTAGCAGGTGTCAGTTTGGGACGGGAGATAATGCCATGACCAGCCAACTGGTGGGGCGCTTCAAGCGCCACGAACATAAGCCGCATGCCGAGCATCGCCGGCTTCACGAGATGTACTTCCCCAAGCACCTGCTATCGGTGATACGCCGAGAACGGGCGCGGGCGGACCGGCAAAAGAGCCAGTTCTCGCTCGTGATGTTCCGCCAGGTGCCCGCTCGCGGGCGCTGGGCAACATTGCGACTGTGCAAAGTCGTCCTGGAAGAAATGCGCGCCACCGATGAGGTCGGCCAGTTCGACCGGCACACGGTCTGCGCCATCCTCCCCGACACCGCGCCCGATGGTGCGCTCAAACTGATCGAGCGCGTCCACGAAAACGCAGGCGCCCGGGGCATGAACGTCGAACCGGTGACCTACACCTACCCGACGAACTGGATCGACCACAACAAGAAAGACGGCAACGACCGCAACCAGAACGGCTCGAACGGGTCTGACGATTCATCCGCAGGCGGTTCAAACGGTGGCGGTGGCCGCATCACGCAGGTGGCGGACTGGGTCCGGCAGGCGGAATCGACGCCCGAGATCTCGAAGCAGATCGAGGCCCTGCCGCTGGAGGCGCTGCTGGAGCGCCGTCCGAGCTTCATGAAGCGGGCACTGGATGTCGCAGTGGCGGGCAGCGTGCTCGCGGTGGCGGGGCCGGCGATGCTCATCATCTCGGCGCTGATTAAGTACACCTCTGAAGGCCCCATCGTCTTCAAGCAATGGCGCAGCGGCCTGGGCGGGCGGCCGTTTCAGATCTATAAGTTCCGGACGATGTGCGTCAACGCCGATGCCATGAAAGCCAAGCTCCGAGCCCAATCCGAACAGGACGGCCCAGCGTTTAAGATGACCCGCGACCCGCGCGTCACCCGCATCGGCGCTTTTCTCCGCAAGACCAGCCTCGACGAATTGCCACAGCTCATCAACGTCCTCAAAGGTGAAATGAGCCTCGTCGGCCCGCGACCTCTCCCCCTGGACGAACAGGCCCAATGCGACCAATGGCACCGCGGCCGACTCGACGTCATGCCCGGCCTGACCTGCATCTGGCAAGTCTACGGCCGCTCGCAGGTGACGTTTGAAGAGTGGATGCGGATGGACCTGGGCTACATCAAACGCTACCGCGTTTGGGAAGACCTCAAGCTCATGTTCGCCACCGTCCCCGCGGTATTGCTCCGCCGCGGCGCGAAATGATCGCTGGTTAGCCGCGACGCGAAAGCGGAGCGTTCGCAGCGCGTCGCGGCTAACTATTTGCTCCGCAGCACTTTTTGAACTTGCTCCCGCTCCCGCAGGGGCACGGGTCATTGCGGCTCACCTCGCCGCGGGCGATCGCTTCGCGATCTTTGTTCCGGTACCAATCCATGATCATCGCCGCGGGTCGCTGGTGGTGGACGAGGTCGGCCATGATCTTCATGGGTTCGTTGATGTGGTTGAAGAACTGTTTGTAAGCGGGGCAGAGGTAATTCAGGCCGTCTTCGCCGCTGGGGGTTTTGGTGAAGCGGTGCTTGGGGCATTCGCCGTTGCAGGCGAAGCGGACTTCGCACTTGCGGCAATACTCGGGGAGGGAGTCGAGCTTGTCGTTGCCGAATTTTTTCATCTCCGGGCTCTCGACCATCGCGCCGAGGCTCACGTTCATGATGTTGCCGAGGTTGTAGCGCGGGTAGACGTAGTGGTCGCAGGCGTAGAGGTCGCCATTGTGTTCCATCGCCATCGCCCGGCCGCATTTCTCGGCGAAAACGCAGAGACTGCTTCCGAGTCCCATCCAGTTGCCCAGCGCCACGTCAAAAAGCTGCACGAACGTCCTGCCGACGTCGCGCCGAGCCCATTCGTCAAAGATGGTGCAGAGGAATTCGCCGTAGTCTTTTGATCGCACTGACCAGGGCGTCACCGGCACCTGCTCGTCTTCTTCACCCGCCGCCGGCGGTTCGGCGAAGTCCATGCCGAGCACCTTCAGGCGCGTTTGCGCCTGTCGTTCCACCAGCGGGATGAACTGAATAAAGCCCGATCCGATGTCGCGCAGGAAGCGGTAAACTTCCAGCGGCTTCTGGCTGTTGATGCGGTTGACGACGGTAAGCGTGTTGAAGTCGACTTTGTGCTTTTTGAGCAGTTCCAACCCCCGCATGACTGCCGGGAAGGTGGGGCGTTGTTGTTTGTCGACACGGTAGGCGTCATGCAGTTCCGCCGGTCCGTCAATCGACAGGCCGATCAAAAATTTGTGCTCGGCGAAGAATGCGCACCACTCGTCGTCGATCAGCGTGCCGTTGGTTTGAAACGCGTTGTCGATCTTTCTGCCGCTACCGTACTTCAGCTGGAGCGCGACGACCTTGCGGAAGTAGTCCACGCCCAGCAGCGTCGGCTCGCCCCCTTGCCAGGCGAAACTGATCTCCGGCTGCGGCTGACTGGCGATATACTGCGCGATGTAGGTCTCGAGCACGTCATCCGGCATCGCCCATTTGCGGGTGTCGGGGTAGAGTTTTTCCTTCTCGAGATAGAAGCAGTACTTGCAGTCGAGATTGCAGATGGGCCCGATGGGCTTGGTCATCACATGGAAGGGGGCCGGCGATGGTGTGCTGGTGAGGGTCGTCATGACGTGCGGATAGTATAACGTCAAATGTCGTACGTAATGCTGCCTTCTTCGTCGATCTTGAATCCCGAGGCATCGATCGACGTTCCGACCAGCTCTCGGGCGCGTTGCAGGGCTTTCTTGGCGCTGGTGAAAACGCCCGCGTCGGCGACGAAAATATTTTCGCGGCCGATGGTGGCGTCGAGGCCGTAGGCGCGGAGGGTGCGCATCGCCTCGGGCCGCACGCCGCACAGCAGGATGTGGCCGTGGACGCGCCGCATGTCGTTGGCGAAATCTTCGAGCACGTTCAGCACGGTCGCGTCGATCGAATGGCATCGCTTCAGCCGGATGATCACCACCCGCACGCCGCCGCGGCGAA
Source organism: Tepidisphaerales bacterium (assembly GCA_038215325.1). Taxonomy (GTDB): domain Bacteria; phylum Planctomycetota; class Phycisphaerae; order Tepidisphaerales; family Tepidisphaeraceae; genus BPJO01. The sequence goes on from JBBQQZ010000014.1 coordinate 14,486, forward strand.
TAGAGGCGAGCTGGTCCTGCAACTGGTCGGCGATCGCGAAATACAGCTCACCTTCCAGTTGGATGAACATGATCTTTCGCTCGCCTGCGCGGTTATAGATCGGCCGTTCGATGAAGCCGCCGGTGTCGGTTTGCACCATCTCGGCGATGTGCAGCCGGCTGCTCGTGCGAAGGTAGAACGCGATATTAAGGAAGATGCCGACGAAGACGGCGTACTGGAGGGGCAGCAGGATGGTGGAAAAGAATGTGACCGCGAACACGACTGCGTCCGAGCGATCGGCACCGTAAACGCGGAAGAAGTATCGCGTTTCCAGCAGCCCCCAGGCGATCACAAACAGCACGCCTGCCAGTGCCGCATAGGGGATGTAGCGGGCGTAGTCGGCGAGCAGGAAGAACATCGTCCCGACGAAAATCGCATTCATGACGGCGGCGAACCGGGTCTGCGCGCCGGCGTCGTAATCGAGCGCCGACCGCGTGAAGCTGGCCGTGCCGGGAATGGATTGAAAGAAGCCGCTGACGAAGTTGGTGACGCCCTGGCCGAACAGCTCTTGATTGGCGGAAACGCGTTCGCCGGCACGGTTTGCGATTGTTTTTGCGATGGCGATCGACTCGATCCCGCCTAGCAGGGCAAGTGCGACCGCGCCGGAGAGCAGGCTCGTCCAGACGCTCCAGTCCATCACCGGCATCGCGAAGCGCGGCAGCCCCGCATCGAGATGACCCACAACCTTCACATCCATGCCGGTGAAGCCCACCAGCGCCGCCGTGACGATGACGGCAATCAGCGCGCCGGGGACGAACTTGCTAATCAGCTTGCCGCCCACGGTAATAGCGATCGTCAGCAATCCGATCGCCACCGGCTGCCACGAGATCTCGTGCAGGTGCGGCAGCATGCGGTCAATGTCCGCCACGATCCCGAAAAGCCGGCTGCTTGGCTCACGATTGATTCCGAGGAAGTACGCCAACTGCCCGAACGAAATCAACACCGCGGCCCCGCTGGCGATGCCCAGCAGGACGGACCTCGAAATGAATTGCACCATGTCGCCGAACCGCAGGAACCAGAACGCGAGCTGGATCAGTCCCTTCAGCACGGTGAGTGTGAAGACGATTTGCAGGTACACGTCCCCGGGCGCGTCCGGGCTGGCGAGCCGCGTGACGGCGGCGGCGATCAGGAGCGATTGCGTGTTGGTCGGGCCGGTCGTCAGGTGGTTGCTCGACGACAGCATCGCGCCGAGAATCCCCTGGATAATCGAGGAATAAATCCCGTACTGAGGCGGCACACCCGCAATCAACGCGTACGCCATCGCCTGGGGCAGTTCCACGACCGATACCGTCAGCCCGGCGACAAGGTCGCGGCGAAACTTCGACGCGGTATAATGCCGCGCCGTTTCCACGGCCGGCAGAAAGGGGGAGAGCAGTCGGGACAGGCGAAAATCCATCGTTGCCGAGCGACTCTAGTAGAAGGCAGCCGGGCAACGCAACGGCGCTCAACTCCTATCGGAATAGGCGATTTAGCGCCCCATGAATTGACGGCGCGCCGCGTTCTCTCGTATTCTTCGCGGTTTGGTTTTTCGGCCGAAGGGTGAAGCAGATTATGGACCAAGCGATCAACAAAGCCACCGCCCTCGTCGAGGCGCTCGGATACATCCAGCGATTCCACGATAAGACCGTCGTCGTCAAGATTGGCGGATCCATCATGGACGACGAAACGGTGCTGACGAATATCCTCACCGATATCGTCTTCATGAACTACGTCGGCATGCAGCCCGTGCTCGTTCACGGCGGGGGCAAGGCGATCAACGAGGCGATGGAAAAGGCCGGCCTCACGCCGCAAATGGTCATGGGCCGCCGCTACACCGACGAGCGTACGCTCGCGATCGCCGAGCAGGTGCTGTGCAACCAGATCAACCGCACGATCGTCAACTTCGTCAACAGCCAGGGTTGCGAGGCGATGGGCCTGCACTCGTTGAGCTCGGTGGTGCTTTTCGCCGAGCGAACGTACGTGAACTCGCCCGATGGCCGCCGGATCGATCTGGGGTACGTCGGTGAAGTGAACTGGGTCAACGCCCGTTTGCTGGAACTGCTGGTGAAGGCCGACGCGATCCCCTGCATCGCCACGATTGCCCGCGACAACGCCGGCGGCAAGCTGAACGTCAACGCCGACACCGCCGCCGGTGCCGTGGCTGCGGCGATGAAGGCGGATAAGCTCGTCGTCGTCTCCGACACCGACGGCATCCGCGCCGACGTCAACGACCCCAGCAGCCGCATCAGCCACCTGACCGTTGCCCAGATCGACGAGATGGTCAAGACCGGCGCCATCGGCACGGGCATGCTCCCAAAGGTCGAAGCCTGCATCACCGCGCTGAAAGGCGGCGTCCAGAAAGCCCACATCATCGACGGCCGTATGCCGCATTCGCTGATGTTGGAAATCTATACCGAAGCGGGCATCGGCACTGAAATTGTCCTGTAGCACGGGCGTCCCGCCTGTGAATGAAACATAATGCTGCCACGGGCGGGACGCCCGTGCTACTGAAAATGACTGCCATGAAGCATTTCATCTCTATCGCAGAACATCCCGTTGAGTTCCTGGCGCACACTCTCGAACTCGCGGCACGTTTCAAAAAACAGCTCAAGCAAACCGGCCACAACGACCCGATCCTTGCGGGCAAAACCGCAGCGTTGATCTTTGAAAAACCGTCGCTGCGCACGCGTGTCTCGTTCTCCCAGGCGATGATTCAGTGCGGCGGAAACGCGATCACGCTCACCGGCGAGGAAGTCGGCCTCGGCAAGCGCGAGCCGGCCAAGGACGTCGCCCGCGTTCTGTCGGGAATGTGCGATCTGATCGTCGCCCGCGTCTTTGAACACCAGAAGCTCTCCGACCTCCGCCAGCACGCGGCCGTCCCGGTCATCAATGCGCTCAGCGACTACTCACACCCCTGCCAGGCGATGAGCGACATGCTCACGCTCAAGGAACGCTTCGGCAAACTCGAAGGCCTCACGCTCACCTATATCGGCGACGGTAACAATGTCGCCAGGTCGCTGGCGGTGGCGTGTGGGAAGTTTGGCGTGCGGTTTATCTGCTGCACGCCCGGCGGATACGAGCTGCCTTCGGAAGACATGGACCGCATCATGGCGCAAGTCCCCGGCATGGAATTCCAACTCTCCCACAACCCGGCCGACGCGGTGCGCGAGGCGGACGCGGTCTACACCGACACATGGACCAGCATGGGCCAGGAGGAGGAGAAGCAGAAGCGGATCAAGGACTTCCAGGGCTTTCAGATCAACGGCAAACTGCTCGCCGAGGCACCGAAGCGGTGCGTGATCCTGCACTGTCTGCCTGCGTATCGCGGGCTGGAAATCACCGACGAGATGATGGAAACCGCCAATTCGCTGGTCTTCCCGCAGGCGGAGAATCGGCTGCACTATCAGAAAGCGCTGATTCTGGCGCTGCTCGACAAGGCGTAACGCAGGGCGCGGGCGGTCACCCTTCGCAGCTACGCTCAACGCGGGACGCTTGATCTCGCCCGTCTGCAAACAGCCCGGATGTCAATAAACTGGCCACAGGTGGAGACAGATACTGCTCTATCAGCAGGCATCTGTAACCCACCTGTGGCCAATACGATGCTCGCGCCTATTCGCGCGCCTTCGTTGGCCGTCACCTTACAGCCCGACTGCCTTGCGGAGCTTGGCGGCGAGGTCGGTCTTTTCCCATGTGAAGGTTTCGTGGGTGGTTTCCTTGCCGGTGATGGTGCTCTTGAACGTGATCGATCCCGGCTTGCGCCCGAAGTGACCGTGGCTGGCGGTGGGGGAGTAGATCGGGGCGCGAAGCTTCAGGTGCTTCAGGATGCCCGCCGGCGTGAGCGGGAACATCTCGCTGACGGCCTTGCTGATCTTCTTCTCATCCACTTTCGCAGTGCCCTGGCAATCGACCAGCACGCTGGTGGGCTTGGCGACGCCGATCGCGTAGCTGAGCTGCACCTCGCACTCATCCGCCAGACCTGCTGCAACCACGTTCTTTGCAATGTAGCGGGCCATGTAAGCCGCCGAGCGATCGACCTTGCTCGGGTCCTTGCCCGAGAACGCGCCACCGCCATGCCTACCACGGCCGCCGTAGGTGTCGACGATGATCTTCCGGCCCGTCAGACCCGTATCTCCGTGCGGGCCGCCGATCTCAAAGTTGCCGGTCGGGTTCACGTGGATGACCGTCTTCTTCTTATCGAACAGCTTCTTCGGCAATACCGGCTCGATGATGTGCTTGATGACCAGTTCCTGAAGCTTCTTTTGCATCTTCGGATTGCTGTACATCGGCGCGTGCTGCGTGCTGAGCACCACGGTGTCGATGCGGACCGGCTTGTTGCCGTCGTACTCGACCGTCACCTGGCTTTTTGCGTCCGGGCGCAGGCCTTTGATGATGTTCTTCTGGCGAACCAGCGCGTGGCGCTCGACCAGCTTGTGCGACAGGTCGATCGGCAGGGGCATGAGGTCGGCGGTTTCCTTGCAGGCGAAACCGAACATCAGGCCCTGGTCGCCGGCGCCCTGGTCTTCGGCCTTGGCGCGGGCGACGCCCATCGAAATATCCTTCGATTGGGCGTGCAACGCGCGAAGCACCGCGCAGGTGTCGCCGTCGAACTGCATCCCGATGTCGCCGACGTAGCCGATTTTCTTGATCGCAGTGCGGGCGGTTTCTTCGGCCTTGTCCAGCGCCTTGATCGCGCTATCGGTGTGAACCGTCAACTCACCCGCCATCACCACCAGGCCGGTCGTCACCAGCGTTTCGCACGCGACGCGCGCGAACGGGTCTTCCGCCAGCAGCGAATCGAGAATCGCGTCGCTGATCGCGTCGGAAACCTTGTCCGGATGTCCCATCGAAACCGATTCACTGGTAAACAGATGCTTGCCTGCGGCCACGTTTGCTCCTTAGTTGCCTGAAAAATTCCCTGCAATACCCATCAAAAATCCAAGTCCTCCAATGTATGCGACGTTCCCGGCGCGGGCAAGCGATCCGCTGGTGCGACGGGACGATCAGGCACATTGCCAAAAATGACAGTTGGTTCGTTTGTCCCATTCACGTCTCGACGCTTACCTCCCTGAAACCGATGCTGACACCCGGTTTTCAACCCTATTCTGGGTTTTGCTTGTTAAATTCGCGTCCGATACCCGGCGTGGAATTGGGTTCGTTCGGCCGTTTTTCACCCCCGCCTGCACGCCGGACTGGGTTCGCTTGTTTAATTTAGGTTGCGACGATCTTTCCTCCTCGGCAATCGCCGCAAAACGCATGGATCGCATCTTAAAAACGAACCCGCCCCACAGACCGGCGTTCGAGGAGGGAAAGCGAGCGAAAATGGTTTCCGAACAAAATGCTAACAAAAGTTGATCGGATGTCAAGCAAAATCTGCCGGAGTGCGTCGGGTTGGCAACGTGGACGCTCCGCGCGCCATTCAGCGAAGCGCACCAAACGGATCGGGGACGGTCCGGCCAAACGGCGTAACGTCGTGCCCGCGCCGGGTTTGAATGCCATTCTCGTATCTGCGGTTCGGGGAAGGGATAGGATGATCCGTTCGGCAAAAAATTGCGCCGGGGCCTGCCGCGCCCGTCGCGATCGGGCGCGCGATCCGCTATCATCCGCGTCCCCGCTTTTGGGGAAAGGAACCAAGCACTATGTCGCTCTCTCGCCAACAGGTTTGTGAACTCACCAGCAAAAAACTCGCCGCCGCGGCGCCGTCGCTCAAGAGCATGAAATCGCTCATCGGGCTCGACGGGTTCGTCGACAACATCATCGCGGTTGTCGACAAGCGCCAGGACGCGGATCATTACGACCCGGTCAAGACCATCGAGCACTTCGGGAAGAAGATCTGCTCGGCGGCGGGGCAGTCGTCGAACTACGAACTGGTCGTCACGCAGCAGAAGCTCGGCGGCAACGGTCCGATCATGGCCAACGCGCTGGCGTCGTTCGGGATCGATGTCACCTACATCGGCAACCTTGGCTTCCCTGCCATCCACCCGGTGTTCGATGAGTTCGCCAAACGCGCCACCTGCATCTCGATCGCCGAACCCGGCTACACCGACGCTCTGGAATTTGAAGATGGCAAGCTCATGCTCGGCAAGCACGGCACGCTGGGCGACGTCAGTTGGGACAACATCATCTCCCGCGTCGGCGAAAAGAAGCTGAAAGAACTGGTCGGACAATCCAAGCTGGTGGGCATGGTCAACTGGACGATGCTCCCGCACATGAGCCGCATCTGGGCCAAGCTGCTGGATGACGTGATCCCCAACGTCGAACGCCACGAGCGCAAGCTCTTCGTTGACCTGGCCGATCCGGAAAAGCGCACCCACGACGACATCCTCGAAGCGCTCAAGCTGTTGACCCGCTTCCAGGACCAGGTGGACGTGATCCTTGGCCTGAACCTGAAGGAATCGGTCGAAGTCGCCGACGTCCTGGGCCTGCCCGGGCAGTCTGACCCCGAAGCCCACATCGAAGCGACCGCGCGAGCCATCCGCGAAAAGCTGAACCTGCACTGCGTCGTTATCCACCCGCGTCGCGGCGCGGCGGCGGCGACGAAGGACGAATCGGGCAGCTTCCAAGGCCCGTTCGTGCAGCAGCCCAAGATCAGCACCGGCGCCGGCGACCACTTCAACGCCGGCTTCTGCCTCGGCCGAACACTCGGCTTCGGCATCGTCGAAAGCCTCTGCACCGGCGTCGCCACCAGTGGCTATTACGTCCGCAGCGCGATCAGCCCCAGCGCGGTCCAGTTGGCCGATTTCATCGCCGAACTCCCGCCGCCGCAGGCGTAACGCTCAACCGCGAAGGCGCGACGACACGAAGGAAAACGCGAAGAAAAGAAAACAGCGTTTTAGCCACGAATCACACGAATAAGACACGAATAAGGCGAATGCATTGAGCGCATTTCCTATTCGTGGTTTATTCGTGTGATTCGTGGCTAAACGTATTTCTTCGCGTTTTCCTTCGCGCCATCGCGCCTTCGCGGTTCACGCGTTTCGATTAGAACCGCTTGCCCGTCGTCTCGCGACCGATGAGGTTGCGAAGGCGGTCTTCGAGCTTCGGGTGGGTGGCGAAGAGGTTGGCGACGCTGCCGCCGAAGTTTTTGGGTTCGGCGATCATCATGGCGTTGAACGCCGGGTTGA
>JBBQQZ010000015.1:0-20726 GCA_038215325.1 Tepidisphaerales bacterium
GAGCAGTTCGAGTTCGTCATGGCGATCGAAACGTACAAGAAGGTCAACAAAAAGCTCTTCCCCACCTGGACCGAAGTGCTCGAAGTGATGACGCAGCTCGGCTACCGCAAGGTCGAAACACGCACGCTCAAGCTCGAAAACGTGCCTGAAGCGCCGATCTACAAGGTGGCGTAAGGTATTTCACGATTACGAAACGAAAGAGCCCACGGCAAAACCGTGGGCTTTGGGTTTCTTTTTTGGTTCGAGCGCTGCAAATCCTTACGGGATCACGATCTGCTGTCCGACCTTGAGCTTTGCCGGTTCGAGCCCGGGGTTGGCCGAGGCGATCTTTTGCCAGTCCTTACCCGTGCCGTAGCTGGCTTTGGCGATGCTGAAGAGGGTGTCACCTTTCTTGACGATGTACTTCTGCTTCGACGCCGGCGCTGCCGTCGGGACGTTGGTGGTGTAGCTGATCGGCTGCACGTCCGAGATCGGCTGGGCGGCGGCGATGGGCTCGTTCGCCGGGATCGGCGCCGCAGGCGTCACATCCAGCACGCCAGGATTGGCGGCGGCAGACTTCCCACTGCTCTTGCCGCTTTCGCAGCCAACGATCAGACCAAGCACAATAGCAAACGTCAGAGCAACTACACGGGTCATGGGCGACTCCATCAAATTCCTGAAACACACCACACAACCTCCTTGTCGTGCGGATAGTGGTTTTATCGGACAGTCATGCGTCGAAACTTGAATGGGAACTCTGAATCAGCACGCGTTCAACCAAGATCACCAAAAAACGCCTGACATCTGGCCGAGAATTTCGGGTGTCTGTGGTGCGACTGGGAGTTGAAATAGTCCCAATCAGCCCGCCGGGCGTGCCAAGCGCGTGCCGTGCGTTTAGACTCCGGTCTGCATGGTCTATCTGTCGCTCGGGATCGTTTTGGTGGGGATGGCGGCAGCGCTATGCGCGGTGCTGCTGGTGGTCATGGCGCGGCAACTGCTTGTGCCCCCGAGGATGACCGACCACAAGGCGATCTACCTCCTCAAACGCTATTCTCCCGAAGACCTCGGCCTGCCGTTTCAGGCGATGGATTTTGTCGTCTGGGACGTCGCCGCCGAGCCCATTGGCAATACGCTCCGCATCGCCGGGTGGTGGATCCCCGCCGCCATCCCGTCGTCCCGCACCGTCATCCTCCTGCATGGCTATTCCGACGCGAAAGTCGGCGGGATCGCCTGGGCGCCGGTGTGGAGATCGCTCGGCTGGAACGTGCTGGCGATCGATCTGCGCGCCCACGGCGAAAGCGAAGGTCGCTACTCCACCGGCGGGTATTTTGAGCGGGAAGATATCGAGCAGATCATCGACCAGCTTCGTCAATCCAAACCCCGCCAGACAGAGGACTTGGCGCTTTTCGGCGTCAGCCTCGGCGCCGCGTGCGCCGCTGCGGTGGCGGTGAGGCGGGAGGATTTGTTCGCGGTGGTGCTGGAATCGCCTTACGCCGATTTCCGCGTCGCGATCCGCGCCCACGGCCAGCGCCTGGCGATGCCGCTGGAATGGGGCTACGGCATCGCCTACCGATTGGCAGAACGCCTGGCGCGAGTCCGTTTCTCCGACGTGCGCCCGCTCGAGCTTATCCCCGCGATCCACTGCCCCCTCCTGATGATCCACGCCGGCCAGGACACGTTCGTCTCCCCCGACGAGATCCACCAGCTCGCCGGCGCGATCGCCAAACGCGAAGGGGGCGTTTTCTCCCGTCACATCGTCATCGACGACGTCCAGCACACGATGGGCCTGCTGAAAGACCCGGACGCCTACCGGCAAACGCTCCTCGATTTCATCCGCGGCGTCGACGAAGCCGTCCGCACGCCAACCGCATGGGAAGCGACATCGCACGGCTGATCGCGTGAACGACCTTTCGCCGCAGACGATACGCGTGACGTGATACGCGTGACGCGATGCGCGTGACGCGAAAGGCGTCGCCGGGTCGCCGTTTGCGTCATACGGGTTATGCCCGCTCGCACACCAATGTAGCATGCTACATCCGGCGCTACACCGCCGTCCGTCCCGCCGATTCGCATAACTCCCTCGCCGGCCATGCCTTATCGATTCGGCGTCGCGCGACGTTTCGCACGCGCACTTTCACGCGTGCTACATTTGCTACATTGCCTCGGCGGGTCTATTCACTTGCCAATGAACCAGACCCCGACACGCTCGGCGCGCGGAGCCTCCATATAGACCGCCGCGCTGCGCGTTTGTCATGACAATCGCGCAGCGCCCAGCGATTTTTTTTGAAGAATGTCGGTAATCTCGCTCGGTCACGCCGATCGTTCGGGCTTTAGCGTGATTCCGCGATGGCAGGTTGAAATCGATCGGCAGTTGCGTCGGCGCGTAGCGCGTCTGGAAGCTCGGCTTCAATAGCCCGTTGGAACTTCGGGAATGGGTCCGCCAGCCCGATCCATTGGTTCGGTCCAACTCCCATCTCGGCGTCGGTCAGCAGGCATGCGTCGAGCGACGCACTGAGTTCTTCGCGGTCCATCCCGATCCCGATGATGACCAGTTCCTGCCGCCGGTCGCCGTAGGGCTCGCGCCAGCGTTGCTTCAGAAATGCCTGATCCTCAACATCGAACGGGCGCTGCTCAAGCGGCACGCTTACCCACCATGTTCCCGCCGGTCGGACGTGGCAGGCGCCACCGGCCTGACTCCACTCCCACGCGACATCATGACGCGTCGCCAGCCAAAAAAAGCCCTTGCTGCGGATCACCCCGCGCCACTCGCCATTCATGCGATCCCAGAACCGCTTGGGGTGAAACGGCCGCCAGGCGCGATAAACGAAACTACCGATGCCGTACTCCTCCGTTTCGGGAACGTGCTCGCCGCGCAGCTCGCGCATCCATCCCGGCGCGGCTTTGGCGCGTTCGAGATCAAATAGTCCCGTCCCCAGCACCTCGCCAGGCGGGATTTGTCCGAAGGAGGTTCGGATGATGCGTGCGGCGGGGTTCAGTCGGTTAAGGATCGACTCAAGCCGAGCGGCATCGGCATCGCGCACGCGGTCGACCTTGTTAATGATGATCACGTCGGCGAACTCGACCTGGTCGATTAGCAGATCGGTGATGGTTCGGTCGTCTTGATCATTCAACGCCGCCCCGCGGGACTGCAGGTAGTCGGCGCGGTCATACTCGATGAGAAAGCTGGCCGCATCGACGACGGTCGCCATCGTGTCGAGGCGTGCGATCTCCGCGAGACTGTCGCCGAACTCGGTCTCGAACGTGAACGTTTCCGCGACCGGGAGTGGTTCGGAGATGCCGGTGCTCTCGATCAGCAGGTAGTCGAAGCGGTCTTCGCGCGCCAGCCGGGCGACCTCGATCAACAAATCTTCACGCAGCGTGCAGCAGATGCACCCGTTTGTCATCTCGACGACACGTTCCTCGGTTCGGCTTAACGTCGCCCCACCCTGATGGATGAGCTGGGCGTCGATGTTGACCTCGCTCATGTCATTAACGATTACCGCAACACGCAATCCCTCCCGGTTGTTTAAAAGGTGGTTCAGAAGGGTCGTCTTACCAGCGCCAAGGAAGCCGCTGAGCACGGTAACGGGAAGTCTGCGGTCGGTTGAGTCGGACATGTGATCCTCTGGAAAGTGGATGGTAATTGGAATGCGGGCTGCGTGGTGCTCGCTCGACGGTAGATGCCCGCGATCCGGCGCCATTCGTCCGCCATCGCCGGGCCGGGGACGAGGAGGTGTTCCCAGTTCTTCAGCGTCCGATCACGATAGGCGGGTCCCAGCAATCCCAGCACCTCGCGCTCGTATCGTTCGATCCATCGCAACAACCGGTCGAATAACATGATCGACCGCTCGCGTTCCCTCGGCGATGCGGGCCGTGGTAGCCGGGGGAGTTGTTCCGGTCGTCGAACCCCCACAGGGCACCAGCGCTGCGGCAAAACCCGCACGCCACGCAGATAGCGGTGAAGGAAAACACCCGCATCACCCTCGACGATGGCAACGCCGAAAGCCCAAAGCGACAAAACTCCACCTTCAGCCAGATCAATGGAGTACCGGTTACTGCCACGCTCATCCGGGTCGTCCGACCCGTGCCGGGTCATGCCGAAATGCACCAGCAGGTTGGGTGGGAACGGGTTCAACACGTCACGCCCCCAGCACCACATCTGCTGGTGCAGCAGCTCCTGCAACCTGCGTTTGTCCGCGACAGACAAGCCCGGCCGGTCCCCTCCCACCGGCCGAGGGCGCGCGCCGCGATGTTGGTAATTAGGGATCGCAATCATGGCGAGGCAATCTTCAAATCCCCGTCGATCAGTTTCCCCACCGACGGGGGGCAAGTTGACATCCGTGTCAGGAAAAATTTCAGCGTCGCCGACGCCCGAGCAACATCCCGCCGAGGCCGAGCAGACCGAGCGCGGCGGGTTCGGGGATAATGTTGGTTCCCGGCGCGTTCGCGTCGCGCACCGCCAGGACCGCTTCCCCGTGCAGTTCCTCGTCCAATCCATTGTTGTAAACGAGCCAGAACGAGGGGGAGTAGACCGTACTGCCGTCGACGGTCGTGTCGGCGTCGAGCGCCAGGCGCGCTTCGATCAGATACATGCCCGTCGTCGCTTCGATGCTGTCACCGGCTCCCCATGCCCCTGACGCTGCGGGGGTGCTGTTGCCATCGCTCCCCCGCAGCAGGGAATCGATATGCGCGTGGAACCCGCCCACGCTGGAGACTGCGGAGCCGAAGAACAGCACCGCGGTGTCGTGCGCGCCCCCGGACGCGTTACGGCTGGCAAGGCCGGCCTCCACGTTCAAGGACTCGCTCGCGGGTGGCGTGGTGAAGGCAACCAAGCCGGTTCCGTCCCAGTAGCCGAGGTTGGACTGAAACTGAATGCCGACGCGATGGCTGGCGGTGAGACCGCTCCCGCCCAGCGCATTAAAGCCGGGGTCGGCGATCCCGAACGGGTCTTCGGGGACTTCGCCAAACTCGTACCCGAAGACCCTGACGTTTGGGACGAAGGTTGAGGATTCGTCGATGAAACCGTTGGTCTTCAGAACGCCTGATTCCAACGTGGGCGAGATATCGCCATGCGCCTCTTCGGCCTTGGCCCCGGATGCGGCAACTCCACAAGCGACACACGTCGCAACAGCTACAGATAACTTCATTCGCATAGATACACTCCATTAAAAAAAACCGTGATTTGCGATCCCACGTCGTTACTGCGCGACGCTGGGATCAAATCGGTTGGTGCTGAAATTGGTGAACACGTTCCGGAATCGCAAGCTCTCGACGTGTCCGTCCAGGAAGCCATAGTTCGAGACCGAATCCCAAGCCCGCTTCGGGCCGCCGTGCAGGTCGATCCAGACCTGCCGCGAGGCTCTTATGGGGATCGCAAGCCCGGTCCAGTTTTCGACGTGAGGATGGTCGGAGACCGCGAACTCTCCCTCGCCGGCCATGATCAGGAACTGAATCGTTGCGCTGGTGCGCCGGACTTGGGTGATTTTGAGATATGGCCCGCCCCAGGGGCACAGGTCGCGGTCGAGGAAATTATTGATGCCATAGCTGGACCTGCGGTATACCCCCGACGGCATCAGCGGCGTGTCCCACACACTGCTGAAATCCGCTGGCGAACGCAGCAGCAGCTTGGTCGTGTAATACGTTTGCAGCGTTGCAAACCATGCCCCTTGCTCGTTGATGGCGTGACCACCATGCGAGAACCCGGCCTGAATGAGGTGGCCGCGATTGTCATTCGAGTACATGATCTGCGCGCACTGCATGTTCCGGAGGTTGGACAAGCATTTCGTCTGGCGTGCCAATCGATTCGCAGCGTTCAGCGCGGGCAGGAGAATGGCGATGAGAATCGCGATAATCCCGATGACGACCAGAAGTTCGACGAGCGTGAACGCTGGCCGCGACGCCAGGGCGCGGGGGCAGCGAAGGGAGGGGCGGGATTGGATGCAAGTGGACTGCATTACGGCTTAAATGTAAAACAGTGGCATTCGGATGTCAATCGCTAATGTAATTAAATTGCATTTGAGTGCGAAAGACGAGAGCCTCGTGCTGGCGGGGAGGCGCGAACAAAATACGAACATTTGGATTGACATGAAGCGGCTTCTCGGGTTATTCTGGGCGAATGAGGTTGTCGGGCCGGGTCCGGTTTGAGGAGCGGGCCTGAGGTCGGTATATGATCGCGTCGGATGTCCGAAGTTTGGTACGACAACACCCTCGGCCTCGACCCGGCCACGCCGCTGGAGGAGTCGCTTAAGGCGCTTCCGGCGCGGTGGGCGGTCTACCTCATGTGCGATGCCGCCGGGCGGCCGGTGCAGATGCTGGCGGTGAAGAACCTCCGGGCGTCGGTCAAACGCCGGCTGTCGGAGGACGCGCCAGACGCGCTCACCAAGCGCGTCGACTACCGCGCGGTCGTCCGGCAGATTCGATACCGGCGCGTCGACAGCGCCTTGGAATCCGATCTGGCGTACGTCGATGTCGCCAGGCAGGTGTTTCCGCAGACGTATCGTCAACTGCTCGCGCAACGCCCGGCGTGGTTTGTGCAGGTGAACCCGGACGCCCCGTTCCCACGCTGGCAACGGACAGAAGACCCGATGTCGCCTGGCGAGGTCTTCGGACCAATCCAGGAGAAAGGACAGGCCGCGAAGCTGGTCGAATCGATCGAAGATCTGTTCGATCTGTGCCGTTACTACAACATCCTCACGCAGTCGCCTCATGGCAGTGCGTGTGCGTACAAGGACATGGGCAAGTGCCCCGCGCCGTGTGACGGCAGTGTGTCGATGCAGCAGTACAGATCGCTGATCGACTGGAGCCTCGCGACGATGCGCGACCCGCAGACGGAGATCGAGCAGCAGCAGGACCGCATGAAATCCGCCGCCAGCGATTTGCGGTTTGAGACGGCGGGGAAGATTAAGCAGTTTGTCGATCAGTTGTCGACCTTGCGAAAGGGGGACTATCGCCACGTGCGTCCGATGCGGGATTTTCGGTATCTGTCGGTCCAGCCCGGCCCGCGCAAGGCGCAGGTGAAGCTGTTCTCGATCACGCCGGCAGGTGTCGAATGCGTCGCCTGCTTGCGGGACGAGCCGAAAGAGCTGCTGCTCCGCGTGCCCGCGATCGAATCGCTCACCCGGCCGATCGAGGGGACCGCGTTCGACGCCGAATCCCTCGGCGTCGCGGTCCGGCACCTGTTCATGAGCAAACCCGCGGGCGTCTTTCTACACGGCGATGACCTGACCGACCGATCTCTCGCATCCGCGTACAAGCAACTCGCCAAGCGCGAGCCGAAACTCGACGAGACCGACGACGAAGGCGTCGTCGCGGAACTCAAGCCGATGACGTTTAGCGCCACCGCTTGAGGTGGGCTTTGCTGTCGAGGCCTCTGAACAACCTTACCTACTGCGCAGCTTGTCATCCCGAGGTGCTCCGAAGGATCTTGTCGGCAGCAAGAGGGTCTACGAATCGCGTCATAGAGTAGATGCTTCGGAGTACCTCAGCGTGACATTTTAGAGATCGCCGGGTTATTTAGAGGTCTCTGTCGGAAGCACCCGAAAAAAGCTCGCATCAAGATGCGGCGATAAACGATTGATCCGATTACACTCCCCACCCATGCAACGACTCAACGCCCGATGGCTCGCCTTGCTCGCGATCACATTGATCGCGCTTTATCTCTGCTGGCTGATCATTTTCCCCTTCGTGGAGGTGATTCTCTGGGCGGCGGTGCTGGCGGTGATTGCGTATCCGTACCACTTGCGGATGTGCGACAAGGGGATGAAGTCGTGGGTGGCGGCGTTGGTCAGCACGCTGGGCGTGGTGCTGGTGGTGCTGGTGCCGCTGCTCGTGATCACGCTGCTGATGGCGGCGCAGGTGCCCGAGGCGATCGAGCAGGTCAAGGGGATGGTCGTGTCGGCGAAAGGGTGGATTCATTCGGACTCGCGCGTTTTCGCGTTCATCGACGGCTACTACGACATCGACTGGCTGAAAGACCCCGCCGTCGTGAAGGAGCGGACGCAACAGTTGATGGCCCCGCTCGCCCAGCGCTCTGCCACCATCGCGACGCTCGCGATCGGCAGCATCGCCGGGACGGCCATCTCCATCTGCTTCGCGCTGTTCACGCTCTTCTACTTCCTGCGCGACACGCGAGAAATCAATCACTCGCTCATCGATCTGCTTCCCCTGGAACGCGAGCAGAGCAAGGAAGTCTTCAAGCGCTGCCGCGACGTCATCAAGGCCAGCGTGCAGGGCGTGATCCTCATTGCCGCCATCCAGGGAGTGCTGGGCGCGATCGCGTTCTGGTTCCTCGGCGTCCCCGGCGCGGTGCTGTGGGGCGTCGTGATGTTCATCCTTTCGATGATCCCGGCGCTGGGGGCGTTCCTCGTCTGGCTGCCCGCCGCAATTTACCTCGCGGTGACGGGGCACTGGGTCCAGGCGATCATCATGGTCGCGTGGGGCGGCGTCGTCATCGGATCGGTCGACAACTTCCTGCGGCCCAAACTGGTCGGCAAAAAAACCGGCATGCACGACCTGGTCATCTTCTTCAGCGTCCTAGGCGGATTGCAGGTGTTTGGCATCCTGGGACTATTCGTCGGGCCTGTAGTGGTGGCGGTGGCGCTATCGATCATCGAGGTCTTCAAGCAGGCCAGCCTGAACTGGCGCGAACCGCCCAAGACCGTCATCCTCCAACAACAGGAGGCGGCCCCCGGCGAAAAACCGCAGATCAAAATGGAGGTGGTCGAGCACCCGATGGAAGTTGACCCGCCTCACCCGGCATGATCGGGTTTGCTGCATATGTAACGGAACCTTAACGACTCCGCTTCCGGCGACGCCGGGAGCGTGGTATAGAAAGACGCATTACGGCCTTGTTTAAGCTTCTCCCGATCATCCTCCGCAACGCCTGGCGCAATAAGCGCCGCACGCTGCTCACCCTCGCCAGCACCGCGGTATCGCTGGCGGTGCTGGGGTTTCTGGTCGCGCTGTACCAGGGATTTTTCTTCGCCGAGCAATCCTCGCCGTCCGAGGCGCTGCGGCTGATCGTGCGTCACAAGGTATCGCTCACCAACGTGCTCGCGGCGAGCCAGCAATCGCGCATCGCGGCGGTGCCAGGCGTGCGGGCGCTGTCGGCGTGGACGTGGTACCAGGGCAAGTACAAGGACGACAAACCCGAGAACTTCTTCGCGCGTTTCGCCGTCGACCCGCTGACGATCCGTGAAGTGCGCCAGGACTTTTCCGCGCCGGACGACCAGTGGACCGCGTTCCAGCGCAACCGCACCGGCTGCGGCGTCGCCCGGAAGATCGCCGATCAGCACGGCTTCAAGATCGGCGACCGCATCAACATCACCGGCGACATTTATCCGGTGAATCTTGAACTGACGGTCGAAATGATCTTCGATCATCCCGCGAACGCGGAGTGCCTGATGTTCCACCGCGAGTACCTCGCCGAGCTGCGCCGCGACGCTGGCAGTGAGGATGCCGACACCGTGGGGACGTACTTGATCATCGCCGATACCCCCGATGACGTTCGCCGTATCCCGCCGGCGATCGACACGATGTTCAACAACTCGTCCTGGCCAACCAAGACGCAGTCGGAACGGGAGTTTGGGCTTGCGTTCCTCGCGTTCCTGGGCAACATCAAGCTCTACCTCGCCGTGGTCTGCGCCGCCGTCACATTCACGATTTTGCTGGTGTCTGCCAACACCGTTGCGATGAGCGTGCGCGAACGAACCCGCGAGATCGCGATCCTGCGCACGCTCGGCTACACGCCGGTGGAGATCATGCAGATGGTGCTGGGCGAATCGGTGCTCATCGCGCTGGTGGGCGGGCTGCTGGGGATCGGCGTGACCGTGCTGCTCACGCGCGGCGCCGCGGCCGGGATGGGCCCGTGGGGCGAGGCGCTCAAGTTTCGCTGGGAGGCGTCGCTGATCGTCGCGGCGTTCGCGGTCGTCATCGGACTGGTGTCGGCAATCGTGCCGGCGTATTTCGCGTCTCGGCGGAACATCATCGAGTCGCTGCGGTTTACGGGATGAGATTCGTGTATGGGTGTACCGCTTCGATACAACATCCGGAACCTGGTCGAACGCAAAGGCGCGACCATCATGACCGCAATCGGCATCGGGCTGACGGTGGCGGTGCTGGTGACATCGATCGCGATGACCACCGGCATGGCGGCGGTGTTTGCGGGGTCGGGAAATCCGTCGCAGGCGATCGTGCTGCGCGAAAGCGCCGATGCCGAACTCAGTTCCACCGTCAGCGAAGAGAACTACCAGATCGTGCGCCAACTGCCGGGCATCGCATTGACGCCCGAAGGCGAACCGATGGTTTCGCCGGAAGGGCTGACGATCGTGAGCCTGGTGAACGCGACGCACCCCGACGGGATGAACATTTCCGTGCGCGGGCTGTTGCCGCTGGGCGTAAAGATGCGTCAGGACGCGACGCTGAAGCGCGGCCGTTGGAACGAGCCGGGCAAGCGCGAGGTCGTCGCCGGCGAAGGCATCGCCAGCCGCTATCCTGCGGCGCGGGTGGGCGGCAGGCTGGAGTTCGGGCGGGGCGAATGGGAAGTGGTCGGCGAGTTTGCCGATGGTGATTCGGCTTCCAACTCCGAACTCTGGACCGATCTCAACCAGCTCCGCGGGGATTTCGAACAGGCCGGCGGGAGCAACTCGCTGCTCGTGCGGCTTCAGTCGCCGGGTGGGATCGATGCGTTCGCGCAGGCGATCGACGCCGAGCAGCGGCTGAACCTCACCGCCATCTCCGAGCGGAAGTATTACGAAAACCTGACGAAGTCGTCGTCCGGCGTCATCCTCCAGTTCATCGGGTTCTTCGTGTCGGTGGTGATGGCAGTCGGCGCCGGTTTCGCCGCGACCAATACCATGTACGCCGCCGTCGCGCGGCGAGGTCGTGAGATCGGCACGCTGCGCGCGCTGGGCTTCAGCCGCTTCGCCATCCTCCGCTCGTTCGTCTTCGAATCGATCTGTCTCGCGCTCATCGGCGGGGTGCTGGGCTGCCTGATCGCGTTGCCGCTGAACAACCTGTCGGCGGGAATCGGAAACTGGCAGACGTTCAGCGAGATGGCGTTCAAGTTCAAGATCACGCCCGCCGCGATCGTGTCGGGCCTGGTATTCGCCGCGACGATCGGGCTGCTCGGCGGGTTTTTGCCGGCGTGGTCGGCGTCCCGCAAGGGGATCATCGCCGCCATGCGCGAGGCATAGCTCCGGCGCAACACTGTTTACTGATAGAGACGCTTGGAAAACGAACTGCAAAAACTCCGCATCGATAAATCGCAGAAGGCCCGCGCGCACGCGGGCGGGTCATACTGGCCGTGGGTGGCGCTGGTGCTGCTGTTGACGGCGGGCGGGGTTGCGGGGTGGCAGTATTACTCGACGCAGGCGACGCTGGTTGAGGTGATGCGCGTTCGCATGCCCGAAGGCGCGATGCGCGACGACCAACTCGTCTCGCTGACGGCCGTCGGTTATGTGGTTGCGGCGCACAAGATTGAACTGGCGTCGAAGGTGGTGGGACGTGTCGCCTGGGTGGGTGTGGAGATGGGGGACCGGATCGAGAAAGGCCAGCCGCTGGTTCGGCTGGAAGATGACGAGTACAGGGCGCGCCTGGCGCAGGACCAAGGCCAGCTCGATGCCGCCCGCGCTAAGCTCGCGGAGCTGGAGGCCGGGGCTCGAGCCGAGGAAATCGCGGTGGCGCTGGCGGAGTTGAACGTCTCGCGGGCCGAACTCGATGCCGCTGCTCGCAACATGCGCCGTCTGACCGATATGTCCGCCCAGAACGCCGTTTCCAGGCAGGAACTGGACGACGTTGAAACCCTCGTCGCCGCCCGCACCGCCGCGGTCGAGGCGAAGCAGCAGAAGCTGGGCCTCGCCAAGGCCGGCACGCGGAAGGAGCAGCTCGACGCCCAACGCGCGGTCATCAGGCAACTGGAAGGCGGCCTGGCGCTGGCGATGGTGGAACTGACCAACACCGTCATCCGCTCCCCGATCAACGGACGCGTGCTCGAGCGAAACGTGGAGGTCGGCGAGTTCGTCACCACCGGTTTTGTCGGCGATCGCGGTGCCAAGGGGTATGTGGTGTCGATCGCAGACCTGGACGACCTGCGCGTCGATCTCGATATCAACCAGAAGGATTTCTCGAAGATCCGTGCCGATCTGTCGTGCTGGATCACCACCGATGCCTACCCCGACGCACGATTCAACGGCAAGGTACACCTGATCTCCCCCGAGGCGAACCGCCAGAAGGCGACCGTGCAGGTGCGAGTGAAGGTGCTCGATCCGGACGAACGTCTGAAGCCCGACATGAACGCGACCGTGTCGTTCCTGAACGACGCCGCTATCGCGACCACACAGGCCGCGACGACCCAGCCCGCCTCACGTCCGGTGCTGCGAATCCCCGCATCGGCGGTTCGCGCCGGCGCTGTGCTGGTCGTGGAAGAGGATAAGGCGGTCGAGCGCGTCGTTTCGACCGGTAGCACGGTGGATGGCAACGTCGAAATCAAAAGCGGACTCATCGGCGGCGAAGAACTCATCCTCAACGCCCCGGCGGGGCTGAAGGACGGCGATCCCGTCCGCATCAACGATCAATCAAAAGGACGCTAAAACGTGACGCAATCCGCAACCGACTCACCCGCTGTAACCAACGATGCCGAGCCCGTCGTGCAGGCGATGGCGCTGACGAAGGAATTTCGACGCGGCGATACGACCGTGGTCGCGCTGCAATCGGTCGATCTGATCGTGAAACGCGGCGAATTCGTCGCGCTCATGGGCCCCAGCGGCTCGGGCAAAAGCACGCTCCTGCACCTGATGGCCGGGATGGATAAGCCCACCGAAGGCCGGCTTATCGTGCTCGGTGGCGAGCCGGCGAGCATGGGCGAGCGGGCGCTGGCGCGATGGCGAAACCATCACCTCGGGTTTGTATTCCAGTCGTTCAACCTCATCCCCGTGCTCACCGCGATCGAGAACGTTGAACTGCCTCTCAAGCTCACCACTCTGAACCGAACCCAGCGGCGCGAAAACGCGCGAACGGCGCTAAAGCTGGTTGGCCTGGACGATCGGCTGACGCACTTCCCCCGCGAACTGTCCGGCGGGCAGGAGCAGCGTGTCGCGATCGCGCGGGCGATCGTCACCGATCCCGACATCATCATCGCCGACGAGCCCACCGGAAATCTCGACGCTGGCAGCGCCCGCGACGTGCTGGAACTCCTGCGAAAGCTTAACCGCGATTTCGGCAAAACGATCGTCATGGTCACCCACGATCCCCACAGCGCCGCATCGGCGTCGAGGGTGATTCACCTCGACAAAGGCAAGTTCGTCGAAGCCGGTGCCTGATTCCGCGCATCGTCGCGCCGCGTGGCGATAGAATGGTGCTTTCATCGATTCAACCCGAACCATCCTCCACGTCGATATGGACGCCTTTTTCGCGTCGGTCGAGCAGCGTGACGATCCGGCGCTGCGCGGCAAGCCGGTTCTCGTAGGCGGATCGAGCAACCGCGGGGTGGTGGCGGCGGCGTCGTACGAGGCGCGGGTGTTCGGGTGCCGGTCCGCCATGCCGATGGTGCAGGCGAAGCGGCTTTGCCCGCAGGCGATCGTCGTCAAAGGCAGCCATTCGAAGTACCGCGTGGCTTCGCAGCAGGTGTTCGGCATCTTCGAACGCTTCACCGACATGGTTCAGCCCGTGAGCGTGGACGAGGCGTTTCTGGACGTCTCTGGCTGCCTGCGGCTTTTCGGGACTGGCGAGCGGATCGCGCAGGACATCCGCGCCGCCGTCCGTGCCGAGACGCGGCTGACGGCGTCGGTCGGGGTCGCGCCGAATAAGTTCCTCGCCAAACTCGCCAGCGACCTCAACAAGCCCGATGGGTTGACGATCATTACGCCGCACAATATCGACACGATCCTCCCGCCGCTATCGATCGGGCGCATCTGGGGGATCGGCGCCAAAACGGCGGCGCGGTTGAACGGGCTGGGGATGAAAACCATCGGCGATCTGCGCCGCATGGATGCCGAGTGGTTCGAGCGGCAACTGGGTTCTTGGGGGCCTCGCGTGCGCGAACTCATCCACGGCATCGACGACCGGCCGGTGCATTCCGACCGCGAGGCCAAGTCGATCGGTCAGGAAGAGACGTTCGGCATCGATCTGGTCGAGAAAGACCACCTGCGCGACGTGCTGCTCGAACACGCCGAGTCGGTCGGCGGGCGCGTGAGGCGTCACGGGCTGTTTGCGGGTTGCGTGACCGTGAAAATCCGCTTCGGCGACTTCCAGACCATCACGCGCTCCAAAACGCTCACCAGCCCGACCGATGTGACACGCGATCTCTACCACGCCGCCTGCGAATTGTTCGACACCTGGGCCGACGCGCATTTTCAGCCGGTTCGGCTGATCGGCGTGCAGACCAGTCAATTTACGCGTGAAGCGCAGTTGGACCTGTTCAACCAACCTGGACGCGAGCGTCAGCAGAAGGTGGATCGGGCGTTGGACGCGATTCAGTCGAAGTTCGGCACCGCGTCAATACGCCGCGGGCGATCGAACCCCTGACACCATCCATGTCGTCCAGAGTCGTTGCGACTTTTCATTCAGAGCGCCGCGGCGCATGAAGGTATTGCCCTCGCGCGTGCGTTCTGGCGCAATTAACGTCTGTTACGTCATTAACGATCATTTATGTCTTGCCAATGGGTATGCGGATGTCCTACAAGTCATGTGGGAACAGCAGACAGCCGTGCCCCACCTAACGGCAGCGTGCGTCAGGTAGACGCACCGTAGTAAGTCATTTAATCATGGAGGCAGTATTATGGCCGACGAGCAACTGCGCAATAGCGTAAAGTCAGTCGCACTGCTCGGCAGCTATACGCCGAGACAGTGCGGCATCGCCACATTTACCAAGGATTTGCGGGAGGCCCTCGCGGGTGAGATAGGCGATGGCGCAAGCGTTATCGCGATGGATGACGAGGTCGAAGCATACGATTACCCGCCTGAGGTCCGATACCAGATCAATCATCACCGCGCCGGCGACTACGTCACGGCGGCCCAGACGTTGAACAATCAGCAGATCGATGCCGCGATCATCCAGCACGAGTACGGCATTTTCGGCGGCCGCGACGGGGCACATGTGCTCAACTTCGCCCGCCGCGTGCGCATGCCGCTTATTGCCACACTGCACACCGTTCTCACCGAACCGTCCCCCACGCAGCGATCAACGCTGCGCGAACTGATCCGTGTCTGCGATCGCGTCGTCGTCATGAGCCGCAAGGCCGAGACGATCCTGACCGACGGCTGGGGCATTCCGCGACAAAAGATCGCGTTTATCCCCCACGGCGTACCGAACGTGCCCTTCGTCGACCCGCACTACTACGCCGAGCATTTCCAGACCGTCGGCCGCCGCGTGCTGCTGACGTTCGGGCTGCTCGGGCCGGGCAAGGGGATCGAAACCGCGCTGCGCGCCATGCCGCGCATCATCGCCAAGCACCCGGATGTGCTCTATATCATCCTCGGCGCTACGCACCCGCACGTCATCCGAGACGAGGGCAACAGCTATCGCGCATCGCTCGAAAAACTGGTCTGGGATCTGGGTCTTCAGAACCACGTGCGCTTCGATAATCGCTACGTCAGCACGCCGGACCTGATCAAGTACCTGACGGTTACCGATGTGTATGTCATTCCGTACCCGAACATGGCGCAGATCACGTCCGGCACGCTCGCCTACGCGTGCGGCGCGGGTAAGGCGATCGTCAGCACACCGTTCTGGCACGCCGAAGAACTGCTCGCCGAAGGTCGCGGGTTGTTCTTCCCTGCCAACAATACGGATCGGCTCGCCGACCAGGTGACGCATCTGCTCGATCATCCGAACGAACGCCACGCCATGCGTCGAGCCGCGTACGAGTACGCGCGGCCGATGGTGTGGAAGAGTGTCGCGCAGTCGTACCTTGAGGTGATCGAAGAGGCCAAGCGCCAGCGTCAGGACGGTCGATCGACGGTCACGTTGTTGCGGTCGAGCGATGCGGTGTCGCCGACGCTCAAGATCGACATGGCGCACCAGAAGCGCCTCAGCGACGGCGTCGGCATTCTTCAGCACGCGATCGGTGCCACGCCCGATCGTCGTCACGGCTACTGCACCGACGACAACGCCCGCGCACTCATCAGCGCGCTCATGCACACGCAGCAGACCGGCGATACGTCGCTCATGCTGTCGGCGGAGCGGTATTTGTCGTTCCTGCACCACGCATTGAACGAAGACACCGGCCGGTTCCGCAATTTCATGAGCTACGCGCGGAACTGGCTCGAAGAGAAAGGCAGCGAGGACAGCCACGGCCGCGCTATCTGGGGGCTGGGTGTTGCGGTTCGTTGGGCGGCGCACGATTCGATGCGAGCGATCGCGTCGCGGCTGCTCATCCAATCGATGCCCGCCGTCGAGCACTTCTCGGCGCCGCGTTCCTGGACGTTCGCACTCATCGGGCTGCACCACTACCTTCAGTACTACGCCGGCGACACGCGTGCCCGCCGGACGAGGGACCAACTCGCTGAGCGTCTGCTGGCGTCCTTCCGAGCCAATGCCACTGAGGAGTGGCCGTGGCTGGAAGATCTGGTCACCTACGACAACGCCAAACTCCCGCACGCGCTGCTCCTCGCCGGCCAGGCGATGGATCGACCGGAAATGGTCGAGCAGGCGCTCACGTCGCTCGACTGGCTGATCAAGCTGCAACTCGATGACGGCGGGACGATCAGTCTCATCGGCAACATGGGCTGGCTCAGCCGCGACGGCACGCGAGCAAGGTTCGACCAGCAACCGGTCGAAGCGATGGCGATGGTCGAAGCGTGCGTTGACGCGTACCGCATCACCCGGGACGTGAAATGGTTCGATCACGCCAAGGCGTTCGTGGGCTGGTTCACCGGCAGCAACGAGCTGGGCATCTGCCTGGTCGATTCGGAAACTGCTGGATGCGCCGACGGGCTGCATATTGCCGGTCCGAGCCTGAACCAGGGTGCCGAGAGCACGCTGGCATGGCTGATCGCCGCACTCGCGGTGGCGTCGGTGGAGGAAGAGATCGCGGTCGGCGACGACGCACTCGAGGACGGCAACGGCCGGATCAAGGCTTCCTCACGCGTCGCTAATTAATCGTATCGATTGAGGACCGGTCCTTCGCGGTCAGACGGACTGTCTGTCAGCCGCGAGGGTCCGGTTCTTTTATTACTCACACAACTTTCCTATCACATGCTCCCAAACTCTGCTCAAGGCGTTATGATTCCCCCGAACCAATCGCGTGCAGCAGCGTCCATGTTCAAGGACGACAAGGGATCCGACGTGAAACGACTACCCGTTCATCTGACCAGCGACGATCGCCGTGTGATCGTTAGGCCGTTTATACTCGGCGCGCATCGAGTGCGGTCCCTCTTCGGTCGGATCGAAACCGTCGCAGAAGATTCCATCGACGGGTTGCTCCGCGGGGTCGAAGCGTTTTACGCTGACCGGCATCCTCGGCTCGCGTTCACGTTCCTGGAACACTACGAATCCGGTGCCGCGATGATCGGCTGGACCGGGCGTTGGTCGGCCCAGCGTCGACTGCTGGCCGGCGCGTACCTGACGATGGAGTATTCCATCGATTCTGCGGCGCTGTTTAACCCGTCGATTGTGCAGCACCCCGATCAGTCGGGCGTCGAGGCCGGCGGCGTACGATTTGTCATGAGTCTGCGCGCCACGGGTGAAGGGCACGTCAGCTCGATCGTCTTCCGCACCGGCGTCATCACCGCCGACGAACTGGTGCAGATCGATCCGCTCCCGCCGCGCCTGCACCGCTCGCGCATCGCGCCGGATCGCAGCTACCTCAAAAGCCTCTTCGGACGCAAGCTCAAGGAAATGGGCGTCAACAGCGGCGGGGCGGCCGAGAGCGTGCTCTCGCAACTGGGGGATCGCTTTACGCTGATCGATCTGAACCGCGAGGTCGATTCGGTCCGCAACGGCAACAACCTCGATGGCCGGCAGCAGGAGCATCTGAAGACGATCCTGTGGCTCGCGCAGTCAAATTTCCACATCGACCTGGCCCCCGACGCCACGCTTCAGGAACTGGTCATCTTCCCGATGAGCGAAGAGCAGTCGAACGGCCTGGAGGACGTGCGCCTCACCCGCTTTACCGACGACGACGGCAGTGTGATCTACCACGGCACGTACACCGCCTACAACGGCGTGCGAACACTGCCGATGCTGCTGCACACCAGCGACTTCAAGCGCATCGAGTTCGCGTCGCTCAACGGATCGGCGGTCCTCAATAAAGGCATGGCGCTCTTTCCTCGCAAGATCAACGGGCAATACGTCATGTGCTCCCGGATCGACGGAGAGAATCTGTTCATCTCCAAGTCCGAGTTCGTCCACTTCTGGGAAAGCGCCGAGAAATTAATCGCGCCGCGACACCCGTGGGAGTTGATGCAGATCGGCAACTGCGGCGCGCCCATCGAAACCGACGAAGGCTGGATCCTACTCACCCATGGCGTCGGCCCGATGCGCACGTACGCCATCGGCGCGATGCTGCTGGACCTGGAAAATCCTCAGAAAGTCATCGGCCACCTGCGCGACCCGATCATCACACCGGGTGAAGGAGACCGCGAAGGCTACGTCCCCAACGTCGTCTATACCTGCGGCGCGATGGAACATCAGCACAATCTTTACATCCCCTTCGCGATGGCGGACAAGAGCACGAGTTTTGTGGTCGTCGAAACCGACGACCTGGTCGACCGGCTGCTCAAGTGCCCGATGCAAGCTTGATGAACCGCAGATGGTGCGAGGCATGGATCAGGTGAAGCGGGTTCCATGTTGGTTTTGCTGTTGCGATTATGCGATCAGTGCGTTGGTCACGATCGTTTTGGCCTCATCGACGATCGCGTTGAGGTGCGCCGTGTCGCGGAAGCTTTCGGCGTAAATCTTGTAGATGTTCTCCGTGCCGGACGGACGGGCGGCGAACCAGCCGTTCTGTGTCGTGATCTTTAGCCCGCCAATGGAAGCGTTGTTGCCCGGGGCGTTGGTGAGCCGCGCAGTGATTTTCTCTCCGGCGAGCGACTGAGCTTTGACCGCGTCGGGCGTGAGTTTCTTGAACGCTTCTTTCTGTTGCGGCGTCGCCGGGGCGTCGATGCGCGTGTATGCAGGCGATCCGAATTCCTGCGTCAATTTCTGATAATGCCTGCCGGGATCTTCACCCGTCCGCGCGGTGATCTCTGCCGCCAGTAGTCCGAGAATCAGCCCGTCCTTGTCGGTCGTCCAAACCGATCCGTCGCGCTGAAGGAAGCTCGCGCCCGCGCTCTCTTCGCCGCCAAAGCAGCAGGATCCGTCGTAGAGTCCCGGCGCGAACCACTTGAACCCGACCGGCACTTCCGACAGCTTCCGGCCGAGTTTATTGACGACGCGGTCGATCATGCTGCTGCTGACCAGCGTCTTCCCCACCGCCGACGCGCTCGACCAGGCCGGCCGGTGCGTCAGGAGGTACTGGATCGCGACCGCGAGGTAGTGGTTCGGATTCATCAGCCCGACCGAAGGCGTGACGATGCCGTGGCGATCGGCGTCGGGATCGTTTCCGAACGCAACCGCGTACTGATCCTTCAGACTCACCAGGCTCGCCATCGCCCAGGGGCTGGAGCAGTCCATGCGGATCTTGCCATCGTGATCGACTGTCATGAAGGAGAAGGTCGGGTCGACCTTCGGGTTGACGATCGTCACGTCCAGCCCGTACGCGTCCGCCACGGGGCGCCAGTACGCGAGCGACGCACCGCCCAGCGGATCAACGCCGATTTTCACCCCGGCGGACCGAATCGCCTCCATGTCGATCACCCCCGCCAACTCTCGCACGTAGGCGGCAATGTAATCCTGCTGATGCGTCGTCGGTGCCGCCAGCGCCTTGGTGTAGTCGATGCGCTTCACGCCGGCGTTGTTCGATTTGAGAAGCTCATTGGCACGCTTCTGGATCGCGTTGGTGATGTCGGTATCGGCCGGCCCACCGTTGGGCGGGTTGTACTTGAAACCCCCGTCGGCAGGGGGGTTGTGGGAGGGCGTGATGACCACCCCGTCGGCCAATCCCTGCTGGCGCCCCGCGTTATGCCGCAGAATGGCACGTGAAATCACCGGCGTCGGCGTCGCGCCGTTGTCTGGCTGGATCACCGTCTCCACGCCATTAGCCGCCAGCACCTCCAGCGCCGTCCGCTGCGCCGCCGCCGAGAGCGCGTGCGTATCCATCCCCATGAACAAAGGCCCATCAATCCCCGCCGATTTGCGGTACTCGCAGATCGCCTGCGTGATCGCCAGGATGTGCGCCTCGGTGAACGTCCCGGTCGAACTCGTCCCCCGGTGCCCGCTCGTGCCGAAGCTGACAAGCTGGTACGGGTTCGACAGATCAGGCTTCTGCGCGAAATAATCGAGCTCGAGCCTGGCGACGTCGATGAGAATGGACGCAGGGGCGACTTTGCCAGCTAGGGGATTGGTATTCACAATCGCAGAGTTGTACCAAATTGTCCGCCCGTGTCTCGGCCGGGGCCCCCTCGATTTCCCCCGTTCCAGCAGATCAATCTCGTCACCCCGCTGAAAATTTCAGGTTGACTTTTGCCCGATCGTTGCTACTCTGTTTGCAGTAATGCAGAACGCGCAGGTCATGTTTGGTTTCTGGTCGCACGCTTATTTTTATGCGTCCGGAAATTTTACGTCCTGAGTTCGACCAACACGTTTTAAGTGAAAGTCACACGGCCTCGGGACAAGCGTCCCGGGGCCGTTTTCGTTTGGTGTGTGAGAAGTG
>JBBQQZ010000016.1:0-20177 GCA_038215325.1 Tepidisphaerales bacterium
AAAGCCGGCGAGCAGTCGCCGCAGGCGCAGGCGGCGCTCGATCAGGCCAAGCAGCAGATGGCCAGTGCGTCGCAGGAGTTGCAGAAAGGCCAGCCGCAGGCCGCCCAGCCCCAGCAGCAGCAGGCAATGAGCGAACTGCAAAAGGCCGCCAGCGCGCTCGATGAGAAGATCGCGCAGCTCGAAACCGAACTCGGCCAGCAGCCCGAAGCCGCAGGATCAACGGCAGAGGCGCAGAAGGCGGTCGAAAAGGCCCAGACCGAGACGCAGCAGGCCCAGGGACAAATGCAGCAAGGGCAGAACCAGCCCGCGTCCGACGCGATGGAACAGGCCGCTCAGAAGCTGGCTGAGGCGGCGAACGAAGGGTCGCAGGCGCTCCCGCAACAAGCCGAACAGGCGATGCAGGCGGCGTCCGAAGCATTGCAGCAAGCCAGCGCCCAGGCCCAGGCGGGCAAGCCCGAAGCCGCACAAAAATCCGCAGCCCAGGCGCAAGCCCAGATGGCCCAGGCGCTTGCGGCAATGGCGATGGCGGCGGGACAGCCCGCTGGCCCGCCCATGCCAGGACAGCCCGGTGGCCCGCCCATGCCCGGCGGCGAACCGACCGATGCGCCTGCCGAGCTGGCGATGGAAGGCAAAGTCGACAAGACCAAGGAAGTCGATGGAGCCCGCGGTGCCAGCGGTCCCACCGGCGGCCCCGGCGCGACCGGACGCAGCGCCTACGTCGGACTGCCCCAACGCGATCGCCAGGCGATCATGCAGTCGCAGAACGAAAAATACCCCGAAGAGTTTGGCCCGGAGATCGAACGATATCTCAAGACGCTCTCCGACCAGTCGGCCCCGAAATAAGCGATCGGGTGCCACGGCTTGGTAATCCAAGCCGTGGTAGGCAGGACAGTGCAAGTTGCTCGGCGTTATCGAGTGTCCCACGGCTTGGAGTACCAAGCCGTGGCACCCATTGAAGAAGGCTACATGAAACTCCGTCAAGGCATCATCTCCTCCCTCCTTGCTTCGATGCTCCTCGCGCCCGCGTTCGCCGCGCCCGAGCCCGGGTCGAAGGCGCGGTCGGGCGCGGATGATGTCGTCGTCGACGATCGCTCCGAGCAACTCATCAAAGGCGGATTGAAGTTCCTTCAGGCGCGCCAACTTCCCAACGGTTCCTGGGCCGATGGTGAGCGCAACCACACCGCCGCTATCACCGCGTATGTGTTGATCGGATTTCTCTCCACCGGCAATCTCCCCGGCGAAGGCGAGTACGGATCGACCGTCAAACGCGGGACCGATTTCCTGCTCGACTGCGTCCGCCCCGACGGCTACATCGCCGCCGCAGAAGGCCAGCACAATATGTACGGGCACGGGATCGCGACGATGGCGCTCGGCGAGATCTACGGCATGACCGGCGACGAATCGGTCCGCCCGAAGCTCGAACGCGCCGTCAAACTCATCCTCGGTGCCCAGAACAAGGAAGGCGGCTGGCGCTATAACCCGCGCCCAGGCGACGCCGACGTGTCGGTTTCGGTGCTACAGGTGGTCGCGCTCCGTGTCGCCAAGAACAGCGGAATCGACGTCCCGGAAGATAATCTCCAACGCGCGATCAGCTATATCCGCTCCTGCCACCACGCCTCCGGTGGATTCACCTACCAGGCCCGCAGCGGCGACGCCGGCGCGGCGCGGACGGCGGCGGCGGTCTACGCGCTCCAGGTGCTCGGGCTTTACGAAGACAAAATGGTCGTCGATGGAAGCACCTACTACCTCAATACATACCAGAAGGATAAAGGCCATTTCACCTACGGCGTGAACTACGCCACGCCCACCCAGTACATGATCGGCGGGGACAAGTGGCGGACCTGGTACGACGCAATGAAGGCCCGCCTCGCCAAGGATGTTAAAACGCAAGGTGCCACCAACTACTGGAGCGCCAACGGTCCCGGCGGCGAC
This sequence comes from Tepidisphaerales bacterium, assembly GCA_038215325.1. Classification (GTDB taxonomy): domain Bacteria; phylum Planctomycetota; class Phycisphaerae; order Tepidisphaerales; family Tepidisphaeraceae; genus BPJO01. Next base: position 1,933 of record JBBQQZ010000016.1, read on the forward strand.
GCCTACGCCACCGCAGTTAACATCGGCATCCTCGCCATGCCGTATGGATATCTGCCGCTCTATCAGCGATAACACGCAGCGGGAGGACCGCATGCGCAATCGCAGGCCACTCAATCGAACCGTGCTGCGTGCCGCGTGCCGCGCGAGTCATCGCACGCGTTTTTTTTCCCGCATCACGCGGCACGCAGCACGCCTCCTCGTCCTCATCGTGCTGGCGTCTCAACCCGCTTTAGCGGATACCGTTTCCCTCATCAATGGCCGGGTGATCCAGGGGAAGGTGAGTTTTGATGCCAGGGAGGGGCTGGTTGTTTTGCCGAAAAATTTGCCCAGCCAGCGCGTGGAATTGGCGGACCTGCTGGGCCTGACCATCGACGGGCGCGACGCCAAGCCGCCGAAGCGGCGGGTAACGCTGGTGAGCGGGGCGCAGATCGCCGGCGACGAGGTACTGGCGGTGAACGAGCGTGAAGTTCGCCTTAAGCGATCCGACGGATCGCTGCTGAACTTTAACACGGCGTTGGTCTCGAAGATCGATTTCCGCCCGGCGGACGCAGCGCCCGCGTCGCCGGCGAGCTTCGTCGGCGTGCAGCTCGCCACCGGTGATCTGGCCGAGGGGGAAATCGTCAGCGTCGATGAGCGCGAAGCGAAAATCAGCTCGGTACTTTTCGGCATCCAGAGCTTCGATCTTCGCAATGCGGTGCGCTCGGTATGCTTTCGCGGGACCGGTGCGTCGGGTGCCCGCTATCTTGTCCGCACCTCCGACGGTTCGGAGTGGCATGCGACGTCGCTGCGGATCGACAAGGGCAGGCTGCATATTGAATCCGACGGCGTCGGCCGCACGGAGTTGAATGGCGACACCGTCACCAGCATCGAACTCGGCCCCGCCGGTGCCGAACCAATCACCGGCGGGCAACCTGTCACGCTCGCCCCCGGCCAATCACGCGAATTTCCGCTCGGCACCAAGTACCGCGCCGCGCTGATGACCGTTTCGGTTCCGACCCGCTTCGTGCCGAATCGTCCCGTGCGGTTCGTCGTCGCGATCGATGGAAAAGAGGTCGCCAAAACCGATGCCCTCACCTCGATCGACGGCCCGCAACTGCTGACGGTTTCGGTAACCGGCGCGCAGACCATGACCGTCCGCCTCGACGCCGAAGGCCCGCCACAACTCGGCGTCGCCGGGACGATCACGGACGTGAAGCTCGTGCGCGCGAATTGAAGCTCGAAAGTAGTGCGGCGGTCGCCTGAACGTCCCGGTTACCTTTACCCTCGCCAAATGTCATCCTGAGGTACTCCGAAGGATCTACTCGAACCGGAGAACTTGCGCGGCCATGCGCGGCGAGTGGATGCTTCGGAGTAACTCAGCATGACAGTGCGCGAGACGGTCGGAGTAAGCCGGATGCCTCGCTTGCGGGCTACGTCACGACCAACTCCGGCGCGTTCGATGCGCTGTCGCGCGTGTTGAGCGCCACGAACGCGGTCGAACTCGCCGTGCCCTGGATCGCGAAGCTGATGGCGGTCTGGTTGTTGGCGATCGCCTGCTGCACGTACGCGGTGACGTCCAGCTCGATCCACTCGCCCGTCGTGCTGGTCACCGTGGCGGTCGCGAGCGACGCCGTGGTGTTGGCGGGGCGGGTATTGTAGTTCACCGTGTTTTCATTCCACGAGGCGCTCGTCCCGAACACCGAGATGTTGACCGAGTCGGCGGTGTTCAGGTCGGCGAACACGCGCAGCTTCACGCTGCTGGCGCTCGTCAGTGAGCTGATGTCGAACTTCATGTACGCGATGCGATGGTACAGCCCGCTGCCCGACTTCACCTGTAGCAACTGCGCTGTGCCGAAGTTGGTGCCCGCGGACGTGCCGCCTTGCACGAACGTGTCGGCGGTCGCAGAGAGCGTCGTGCCGCTGCTGGGCTGCTGGGGCGTGGTAACCGACGTTTCGTTGCTGGCAGGCGCATCGCCAGAGGCGTTGTAGGCGATCACGCGATAGGTGTACGCGGTGTTCGCGCTGGCGGTGGAGTCGGTGAAGATTTGGGCGTTGGCATTTACCGTTCCGAGCATCTGGTACGAACCGCCGCCGGTCTTACGCTCGATGCGGAAGTTGGTTTCGTTGCCGGAGTTGTCGTTCCAGTTGACAGTGACGCTCGTCGGCGAGTTCGCCGACGCAACCGCGCCCGAAGCCGCTGCCGGCGGTTGCGGAACGCTGCCGTTGACCGTGAACGCGAGTTCCGGCGCGTTCGAAGCGTTCTCACGGGAATTGAACCTTGCGAACTGCGCGGTCGATACCGTACCCGCCAGCGAGAACGTGATGCTCGTCGCGCCCGAGAGCAGCGCCGCCTTCACATGGCTGCTGACATCCACCTCATGCCAGCCGGCCGTGCCGACATTGATGGAGCCGAGCGAGCCGGTCGTGTTCGCCGGGCGGTTATTGTAATTGAGCGTCGTTTCGTTCCAGTTGTCGCTGGCACCGAAGACCTGGATGTTCAGGCTCGTGCCCGACTGCGAACTCGCGCCGAACAGCCGCAGCTTGATCGTGTTCAGATCCTGCCCCGCGAGGCCGGAGAGATTGAACCGCACATAGCCGAATCGCTTGGTCGAGGCGCTGCTGCTGTCTTTGACGTCGATCGTGCTGCCTGTGCCGAAGTTGGTCGTTGCGGATCCGCCGAGCACGTGTGCGTCGGCGACGGACGAGAGCGCGGTGCCCGTCTGCCCCCCCGGCGTGGTGACGGCCGCCTCGTTACTGGAGGCGGAGTCGAGCGACCCGGTCGCGAAAACGCGGTACGTGTAACTTGTGCCTGCGGCTGCGGAGTTGTCGGTGAAGCTATTGGCACTGGCACCAAGCACGATGAGCGTGGACCATGCACCGTTGCCGGTCCTGCGTTCGACGCGGTAGCCGGTTTCGTTGGCGGCGTTGTCGTTCCAGTTGAGGGCGATCGACGTGCCGCTGTTGGCGCTGGCGGTCAACCCGGTGGCGGCGGCGGGGGCGGTCGGTTGCTGCACCGAGCCGGTGTCGCCGTAGCCGCGGTACTTGGCGGTGGTGGCGGTGGTGTTGCTCTTGGCGCTGGTCGCCATGCCGACGTAAACGGTCGAGCCCATCGTCACATTGATCGACTGGAATGCGGCCCAGTTCACGCCGTCGCTCGACGTGAACGTGTTGAACGTGTTACCGACGCGCTGCAAACGCACATAGGCGTTCGGGAATGTTGCGGTTCCCGTGCCGGCACCGGCGGTCGAGCCGTTCGTGCTCGAGCGATAGTTCAGGCGGTACCCGTTCGGGCGCACCTTGAGCATGACGTTCTTGGAACCCGTGCCGAGCGTTTCACGCACCATCAGCCCCGCCATCGTGTCCGCCGCGACGGTGGTGAGGTCGGTCACGCGGACGGCAACGTCAAAATCGCCGGTCTTCTGCTCGCTCAGGAAGTGGAAGCTGTCGTAGGTGCCCCAAATATCAAGCCCGCCGACCGAGACGTCGTAGTCCTTGCCCGCGGTGATCGTGCTGACCGATCCGGCCGGGGTGGGGTTGCCGATGTTGGTGCTGGTCAGCACGGTTTCGCCCGGCTGTGAGGCCGGCGTCGTCACGTTCGCTTCATTGCTCGACGCGCTGTCGCCGGCGGCATTGAACGCGATGACGCGGTACGTGTAGCTCGTGCTCTGGACCGCAGTGCTGTCGATCGCCGAACTCGCGCCGGCGGTGGCGGAGGCGACGGTGCTCCAGGCGCCGTTGCCGATACGCCGCTCGACGCGGAAACCGGTCTCGTTGTTGCTGGCGTCGGTCCAGTTGATCGTCACGCTGGTGGCGCTGTTGACCACCCCCGACGCGCCGCTGGGCGCGGTCGGCACAGATCCTGATCCGACGCGGAACGCGCTGGCGACCGCCGATTGCGCGCTTTCCTGGTCCTGGTAGGTAGTCGCGGAAACCTTGTAAAAGCTGGTCGCGCCCACCGGAGCGGTGGCGTCGAAATAGTCGCTGGAGGTGAGGGGGCCGGCGTTCACCTTGATGTACGTTCCGTCCACGGCGCTGGCGCGGTAGACGTTGTAGCCGGTGACGTTGCCCTCGGTGCTGTCCGTCCAGTTCAGCGCGATCCCGCCGGACTGCGCCGTCGCGGCCAGGCCCACCGGTGCCAGGGGTGCCATGACCGGCTTGACGTTGGTCAGGAGGTAGATGTTGTCCTGGTAGTCGTAGTTGGCGTAGCTGACGCCGACGTAGTCGTGCGCCAGGATGTACGTGTCGGGGATGATCTTCCCGTTCTTATCCTTCGCCTGGTAGAAGCGAATGCCGTGGCCGTCGTTGCCCTTGTCGTTGGGGGTGTTGTGGACGTCGGTCGAGAAGTTGCCGTCCGCCTTAAACCCGAACTGGGTCACGCTGCCGGGGTTGAACGTGCCGGACGCCAGTTGCGTGGTCGATCCGTCGAGGCGGGGCAAAAGCGACTGGCTGTCGACCTGCGTGTGCGCGAAGATTTTCGTCGCGTTCGGTCTGCCTGTGCCGGAGTTGATGTTGGTCGGGTTGTACCAGTTGATCTGCGACTTGGTGCTGTAGGCGATGTTGTACTGCTGGTGATACGCGGCCAACTGCGTAACGCCAACGGTCAGGCCGGTGTCGGCGCGTTGCCACAGTTCGCTGAGGATTTCCTCACCCGCGCGGATCGCGCTGCCGCCGGTGTTCTGGTTGCCGACGGTCACCTTGTACCCGAACGCATCAATGATCTTCTGTAGCACCGGCTCCTGGCTTCCGCCGGTGGGGGCGTCTTCGGAGTGGCTTTGCCACAGGCCCGAGAGCGCCACCTGCTTGGTCGCTTCGTCGGGATCATTGCTGTTGATGGTGAGCGTGGCGGTGCGGACGGAGTTGCCTTTGCTCGTGGAGCTGTAGACGAACCGCACGACCACATCGACAAACGCCCCCGGTGCCAGCGTGCGTGCGCCGCCGCCGGATTCGATGACGAATTCGGTGTTGCTGACGCCGATTCCGGTGATGTCCAGATTCTGGCTTCCGGTGTTGCGGACGCGCAGAGTCGAGACGTCGTGGAACTGGTTGGGCAGGTCCGTGTTCCAGCCGGTGGGCTGGATGCGGCTCATGACCAGTCGATCGGCGGACGGCGTCTTGTCAAGATTCTCCAGCCCGATCTCCGCCGCCGCCGCCGCGGGCTGGACGTTGCGGATGATCGCGACCATGTCGTTCTGATCGAAACTGAGGTTGTACTCTTCGAACGTCGCCACATACGCGTTCGGTACGACGACGCCGTTGTTGTCCTTGAGCTGATAGAACCGCACCTTCTTCTGACGGTTCGTGTTCGTCTCCCATGTGTTGAGCGAGTTTTCGCTGAACACGTCGCGGTTGAGCGGGTTGTTCGTGCTGCCGAGCGTGAAGTTGCCGTAGATGCCGAACGCGCCGGTGCCCGGATCGAACGTAAACAGCCCGTCCTGAAGCGGCGCGATGCTCTGGTTGTCCGCCGCCAATACCTGCGCGAGCGGGTTTTTGGTTTGCGAGTTACCGGCTTCGTACCAGCCGAAGGTGGTGCGCGAAACCTGGTTGGCGAAGACGCCGAGGATCTCGACCGTCACGGGTCCGGTGCCGGATTTGACGAGGCGCGGCGCGGTGACTTCGTCGGCGCTATTGGCGGTGTCGGTTGGGAAGTCGGTGGTGTTGGGATCGTTGTCGCCGACGTTCACGCCGATCTGATAGAGATCGAGGATGCGCTGTAGCGACGGCTCAAGCGTTCCGCCACTGCCGGACATGCCCAGCGCGCGGAGCGTAACCAGCGACGTGCCCTGGTCGGTGGTGATATTCAGGATGCCCGAGCGGATGCCGGTGGTGGCGGCTTTGAAGGTGACGTAGAGATCGACGCGCTCGTTGGGCATGAGCGTGATCGGGGTGCTGATGACGTTGCCGTTGGCATCGCGGACGGTGAAGTCGCCGGGGTTGTTTCCGGTGAACGACAGGCCGGTGAGCGTGAGCGGGCCGGTGCCGGTGTTGGTCAGGCGGACGTTCTGCGCCTTGCTGGAGGCGGCGGTGTTGGTCTGGTCGGAGAGATAGACCTTCCCGCGGCTGGTGGACGCGATGCCCACGCCGGCGGCCTGGGGCTTGAGGAGCGTGATGCGCGCGTCGGTGCCGGGCGCGGTCGCCTGGTCGCCGAACTCGATGACGTAGAGATTGCCGTTGGCGGGGTTTTCGAGGATGTCCAGCGGGTTGACGAAGCCGCTGAGCCCGGCGTAGTTGGTGTGGACGGTGGAGAGCCCGCCGTTGTTGCCCATGTCCATGACGATCAGGTCGTCGCCGCCGGAGTAGCGGACGCCGATGATGGAGTTCTTGAGCTTGCCACCGAAGGTGTTGCTCTTGTACTCGATCATCCCGTTGGGGCTGTAGTTTTTGCCGTAGTTGAAGACGAAGCCGCCCCAGTTGCTGGAGGGCATCGTGCCGACGGGATACTCGGCGACTTCACCGGGATCGACACCCGCGGTCGGGTTCCCGCCGTTGAGGACGAATTCGCCGCGCAGCGGATTGGGGTGTCCGTAGTATTTGCCTGCGACGATCCGGAACAGGAAGTCGTCCTGCGTGCCAACGCCGGTGAGCGCCACCGCGCCCCCGCCCGCCGGCGTGTTGCCGCCTGCGGCCGAGCCGTTGGTGGCGGCGTAGAGATAGCCGTTGCTGTGCCAGAACAGGTCGTACGCCGAGCGCAAACCGGTGGCGTAAATCTTGACCGGCGCGTTGGCGGCGTATGGATCGTAGTTGGAAGCGCCCAAACCCTCGGTGCGGACGTTAATCGTCCCCGAGCCGATGGCGACGGTGTTGACTTCGAGAATGGCGGCGCTGAGGAGCGTTTCGGCCTTGTTGCCCCATGTGCTGTCGGCTCGGCCCATGGCGCTCATCGACGACTGGCTGATGTACAGACGCCCGTTCGGGCCGAACGCCATCTGGTAGCTCTGGTGATCGCGCACCGAGCGCGGCAGACCGGTGACGACGTCCTGGCCGGTCTGTAGGTTCGCGCCGGTGAGCTTGGTGATCTTGCCCGTCCAGTTGCTCGCCTGCCCGAGGTTTTCGGCTTGGTACTCCTTCAGTTCCAGCCCGGCGAAATCGCTATGGCTGACATAGGCGATCAGGTTATTGGCGGTGCTGGCGGGATCGAACACGATCGCCATCGCCGAGCGGCGAGCGCCGGACATGGTCTGGATCGTGAGGATCTCGGTCGCCGAACCCAGCGTGCCATCGGAAGCGACGTTGTAGCGGATAACCTTGCCGTCGATCGTGGTCGTATACAGCTTGCCGTCGGGGCCAAAAACCATCGACGTATGCCGCACGCCCTGCGTCGCGGTCTGCGCGGTTTTTCCGAAGCTGACCGACGTATCGATCGTCGCGCCGCCTGTGCCGGTGGTGAAGGTGCTGGTGAAGGGCAGGAACGCGGCACCGCTGGTGTCTTTGACGGCGTCGGTGATTTCGAAAACGTAGGTGGTGTTGGCCGCGAGCAGGCCCGCGGGGGTGAAGACGATCGCGTCTCCGCCGCCGGAGGTGTTGATCGCGCCGGTGATCGTCGCACCGTCGCTTTGGCGATAAAGTTTGACCGACGACGTGCTGAGCGTGGACGTATCGATACCGCCGGCGTTGGGCAGGTATACGTCGGCGGCGATGAACTGGTTGCGGTCGACGTTGGTCGCGCCGCTGGCGGGGCGGGTGACGCTGACGTTCGGCCGGTCGGCGATCGAGATGCCTGCGGTGATTTCAAAGCTGTCGAAGGTCGCGGTGATCGGACCGACGTTGTTCTTGTGGCTCGTCAACAGACCCGCGCGGCTGGCTTCGTTGAAGAAGGCTGACCGTTTCGACGACGCGACGGTGAACTCGTTGGCGAACTTCACGTACGATCCGCCGTTGATCGAATAAAACCCGGTGACCTTGCCGGTGGCGGCATCGCCGACGAGACGCACGTCCAGCGTGTTGATCGAACTGAACGCGCCGACGCTGACGCGCGTCTGCGAATCCGAGAGCGTGCTCGATCCGTTGACCTCGTCCTTGAACTGCAAAACCTGCCCGGTGTCGCCTTTGATCGCGACCACCTTGATGAAATTGTCTTGGTCCGGCCCGAAGTAGATGCCGGCTTGTTCGTAGTTGTCGTTGAGGTAATTGAGACCGACCCCGCTGCCGTTGCCGAGAATGCGCGCGGTGATGATGAATCCGCTGGTCGTGCCAGCGAACTGCGTCTCCAGCGCGTTGGTCTGCGTGTTATCCGTGCCTGCATTGCTGCCGGCGGAGCTGGTGCCGGTGGTGGTGAGCTTCAGAACGCCAAGATTCACATCCAAGTCGACCAGGTTCTGCTGGTACTCGGTTCCGAACTTATTCGCCTGGAGCCGGGTGAGACCGGTGCCCTGACCATCCTTATCAAAGACGGTGTCGGCCACGTTCTGGTTGAAGCCGAGCGAGAACGGCAACGGTTGAATCGTGGTCGCCGACAAATGCTGGCGCATTTCGAGCTGCTCCAGTTCGTGGCGCGACAACTTCAGATGGCGGAACGTCTTGGGGGCGTTCTTAACAGTCTTCACAGGCATTTCTCCCAAACAACTCTAAACACAAGCCTCGCCTGTCCGTGGTATCCGTACGCAGGATGACCACCGGCCAGACGCATGGACGCTTACAAATCCCTAACGTCCGCTGCTAGCCTTCGGGCAATGTTGCAAACCGGTCGCCCGAAGCAGTAACCAGTTGCCCCGGTTCGGAGCAGGCGTTACATTAAAAGACGCTCCGAACCGGCGGACATTGCACCGCGTATCAAATGGATCGACCGACCGGTGCAGCGGATTAACCAACAGCGGATGTACCATCTTATGAATGTTGTGCTGGTTATGTTCCGAGAAAATGGCGAAAGGCGAAGCTTCTCGCTGACCCGCGACGTTACCGTCATCGGCCGGCGTGAAGATGCGGATTTCAGAATCCCCCTATCGGACGTCAGCCGAAAGCACTGCCGTCTCATAAAAGATGGTAACCAACTGATAATAGAGGACTTAGGCTCCGCCAACGGCACGTTCCACAACGGCCAGCGCGTCTCCGACGCCGAGATCACGCCCGGCGATACCGTCCAGATCGGACCCATCCATTTCGTCGTCCAGATCGATGGCGTCCCCACCGAAGAAGAACTTCTGGGCGTCCACGGAAATAACGAATCAGGCGCCACCCACGTCGTGACTGCCCCGGCACCCCCCATCTTCGGCGCCCCACCTGTGCCGCCTTCGCCGCCAACGGATTCGTCCGACGAACTCGAGATAATCGAAGAAGACGACCTTCCCGTTGACCCTGCGGAACTGGTGGAAGTCGAACCGGATCAGATTTTCGACAATATTTCTGTCGAAAGCACCGACTCGGTCGCCGACGATGACATCATCATCGACTTGGGCGAACCAGAAGAGACCGAGAAGCGGTAATCCTTTGCCTGTCGAAATGCGAATGACCAACGTCGGACGAATTCCGCACTTCCAAATGAATAACGCGCTGTGACCTGAATTGGGTCATTGGCGTTCACATTCGATCGAAGTACCCTTCCGCCATGCCGCTGAACTTCGACTGGACCGGACGGAACGAACTCGATCGCGTCGCGCGGATTCGCTGGCAGTGTTATTACTCGCGTGGCGACGCGTTTGAATCGGTCAAGCGACGTTCGGACAGCGGACGGTTTCGGGATGGGGACGTCTGCATCGCCTCCGACGCCGGGCAGGACGTCGGGACCGCCACCGCGCTGTCGATGCACATTCACGTGCGCGGCCGGCGATTGGCGTGCCAGGGCGTCGCGTGGGTCGGCACGGCCAAGTCGCATCGACGTCGGGCGGCGAATGAAAAGGGCGTCGCGTCGCAGGTGATGGAACAACTGCTGCTCAAAGCGCGCGAGCGTGGCGAGGCCGTCAGCGCGTTGATGCCGTTTCGCGTGTCGTACTACGAACACTTCGGCTTCGGACTCGCCGAGCGGCAGAACGTCTGGACGATCCCGCTGTCGATCCTGCCTGGTATCGCGGACGCCCGCTGGCGATTCGGATCCGCAGCCGACAAACCCGCGATGCTGGCGTGCAGGGCGCGGCAATCGCTCACCGGACTCTGCGATGTCGAAACCGACGAACGCGCCCTCGACGAATGGTTCGCCCAGCTTGAGCCCGACACGCAGCTCTTCGTCGACGATCGCGACGGACGGATCGTGGCGTACACATGGATTCGGACCGTCACCGAAAACGAACGCGGCATCGCCCAGACCGTGCAGCCGTCGTGGGAGTCGCATGACGCGTTCCGATCGGTGTTGTCGCTGCTGGGGTCGATGCGGGATCAGTATGCGTTCGCGCGGATTGTGCTGCCGGTCGATTGGCCGGTGAACTGGCTATTGAAGGAGCGGCAAGTTCCGCACCGTCCGGTGGAGCATCCGTCGGCCGCGTGCAGAACGATCAGCCGGATGCAGATTCGCGTGCTCGATCACGTGAAATTCTTGCAGGGCCAGAAGATCATCCGTCCCGTGAACGCGAGCGTCACCGTCGGCGTCCGCGAATGCGAAGGCGATCGCAGCACGTTTTCGCTCGATCTGTCGAGCGGCACAATCGAGGCAAAATCATCCACAGCGACGCCCGATCTCGAACTTGAGGGCGTCACCTGGTCCGCGATCGCCTCCGGCGACCTCCGCGCCAGTACCGCCGCAATGATGGGCCTGATCGACGTAAAAACGCCCGCGTCAGTCCTGGCGCTGGATGTGCTATCCGAAGGCCAGGCACCGTTTTGCTACGAATATTTCTGAGGGCTTACCACGGAGCCACGGAAACACGGAGAAAAGCGGAAGAGGTGGAACCACAGATTACGCAGATTACGCAGATTGAATTCTTTGAATGGAAATCTGTGTCACCCGTGCAATCCGTGGTTTGGCTTTTCTTGTGGCCGAAGCAGCCTGTGGCTACGCAACGCACCTTAGAGTGATCCGTTCCGATTCTGGTCATCTGCGTAAGCTGCGGTTTCACATCTTCCTCCGTGTCTCCGAGCCTCCGTGGTGAATCCGTAATCTGCGGTTCAGCGACGTGGACACGCCCTACTATAGAAGGAGATGCAAACCGAGACCGTTCATCCTGCCGTCACCGAGAACGATCCGGTGCTGTTCAAGTTGCTCGCCGACGAGATCGGGGACGGGCCGAACGTTAAAACGCCGCTGATGCTGGGCGCGGTGGTCACGCTGTTTCTGAGCGTCGTCTTGGGCGTGATTTTCACGATCGTGCTCTGGAGCCAGTTCGGCACGAGCCTGCTCGGGCCGGCGGGGTGGTCGATCTTTATGATCCTGGCGTCGGCGGGGGGGTGTTACGGGATCGACCGAATGACCCGCGGCAAGCGCTGGGCGGATACGCAGATCGCAGGGCCGATCTTCCATCCGATCCTCGATAAGCTGCTGTTCTCCTATCGATTCGTCGTCGGCGGGTACCAACGCAAGCAGCGCGCCGATGCCAAGGAGGATGAGGCGGTGATCGCACGCGGTGCCCGGCTGATCCACTCCCTCGGGGCCGCTGGCGTGCCCATGATGCCCGCGAAGCTCATCGAGCCCGGCGACACCCCGCAATCGCTCGACCTGGTCATCGACCACCTCACCCGCCGCGACTGGATCGGCCACAGCAGCGACGGCCAGAAACTCTGGCTCTCCTCAAAAGCCAAAAATCTCATGATCACATGGGGCCTGATGAACGCCGTGTAGCGTGGTCTGAATAGGCCACAGATTGCACAGATGACTCGGATGAACGCGGATGAAATCCAATACTTGGGTCTTATCTGTGCCGATCCGAGTCATCTGTGCAATCTGTGGCCTATTCAAACGCACGATCACGTCGACGACGATAACAGGATCGTATTGTCCTTTTATAAAAAGTCGCCATAATACCCCCACCATGGCCACCTTCACCTACGAACCCACGATCCAGCTTTCAGACGACACCACCACCTACCGCAAAATCACCGGCGATTTCGTCTCGACCGTGAATGTCGAGGGTGCGTCCTACCTGCGCGTGCAGCCGCAGGCGCTGCAAATGCTTGCCAAGCAAGCGTTTACCGATATCAACTTCTACTTCCGCCCGGCCCATCTCAAGAAACTGGCGGAGGAATTGAGCGATCCGGAAGCCTCGGATAACGACCGTTTCGTCATTTACACACAATTGCAGAACGCCGTCGTCAGCAGCGCGGGTCAACTGCCCAGTTGCCAGGACACCGGCACCGCGATCGTGCTGGGCAAGAAGGGTCAGTATGTGCTGACCGATTTCGACGACGCCGAGGCCATCAGCAAGGGCATCTGGGACACCTACCAGGAACGTAATCTTCGCTACAGCCAACTCGCGCCGCTGGAGATGTTCAAAGAGAAGAACACCGCCAGCAACCTGCCCGCGCAGATCGACCTGCTGGCCGAGAAGGGGGACGGATACTCCTTCCTCTTCATCGCCAAGGGAGGCGGCAGCGCCAACAAGAGCTATCTTTACCAATCCACGCCGGCGGTGCTGAACGAGAAGGACTTTGATGCGTTCGTGCGGTCGAAGCTGAAGGACCTGGGCACCAGCGCCTGCCCGCCGTACCACCTGGCGATCGTGCTGGGGGGCACGAGCGCCGAGGCGAACCTGAAATACGTCAAACTCGCCAGTTGCGGCTACCTCGATCATCTCCCGACAACGGGTAGCGAAGGCGGCCGGGCGTTCAGAGACCTGGAGTGGGAGAAACGCATCCTCGCGATCGCGCGCGACAGCAAGATCGGCGCCCAGTTCGGCGGCAAATACTTCGCCCACGACGTCCGCGTCATCCGCATGCCCCGCCACGCCGCGAGTTGCCCCATCGGCCTGGGCGTCAGTTGCAGCGCCGATCGGCAGATCAAGGGCAAGATCACGCGTGAAGGCGTCTATCTCGAACAACTGGAGTTCGAGCCGCAGAAATACCTCCCCGCCAACGCCCCCGAATTGGCGCCGGCGATCAAGATCGATCTGTCGATCGGCATGGACAGGGTCCGCGCGATTCTGACCAAGTTCCCGGTCAAAACGCGCCTGGAACTGACCGGCACGCTGATCGTCGCGCGCGACGCCGCGCACGCGCGCTTGCGGTCTATGCTGGAAGAGGGCAAACCGATGCCCCAGTATTTCAAGGACCACCCCGTCTACTACGCCGGCCCCGCCAAAACACCCGCCGGGATGCCCAGCGGCAGCTTTGGCCCGACCACCGCCGGCCGCATGGACGCCTTCACCGACCTCTTCCAATCCGCCGGCGGCAGCCTCGTCATGATCGCCAAAGGCAACCGCTCCAAAGCCGTCACCGAAGCCTGCAAAAAACACGGCGGCTTCTACCTCGGCTCCATCGGCGGCCCGGCCGCGATCCTCGCGCAGACGAATATCAAGAAAGTCGACTTGGTCGATTTCGAAGAGCTGGGAATGGAAGCGATCCGAAAGATCGAAGTGGTCGATTTCCCGGCGTTTATTATTGTCGATGATAAGGGGAATGATTTCTTTGAGGGGTTGTGATGATCCCGTCGCTGATGCGGCCCACCCCTGATTTAGTAGTACAGCGTGCCAAGGAGTATGACGAACACCCTCAGTACTCTGCGACGAAGCGGTGCCGCCGGCTAGGACCATCGATAAGTTTGTGTGGCTCGAGGGGCGACGACTTCGCTCGCAGGGACGGCTTTAGCCGGTAGGGTGCGTCTTCGACGCACCGCATTCTCGCCGTGAATGCGAAACGGTGCGCCTCCGACGCACCCTACGATGGCGCATCCCTGCGATCACGATCCACGCTAAGCGAGGGAACGACCCCGCGTAAGCCGGTTCGGCGGGATTGCATCCGCGCAATGCCAGCGGGCGGCGCAATGATGCACTTTCTGCTTGTCATGTGCATCAAATCATTCGATAATCCGCATCATGAGGACGACGATCACCATCGACGAGCAACTGGCCGCCGGGGCCAAGCGGATGACGGGGAAGACGCGGCTGAGCGAGGCGTTGTCGGAGTTGGTCGCCAGGCAATTACGCGTCGAGAAGCAATTGGCGGCACTGGATTTTCTCGCCAAAAACAAGCCGGACGTTACGTGGAAGCAGATCAAGGCGGCTCGGAAGGGGCGGCGATGGTCTGCCTAGACAGCAGCATCCTGATCTCGTTATTTCGTAACCCGAGCGGCCCCGGCAGTTCCGAGGCTAAGGAGGCCATCGCCGCCGAAGAGGCTTGCCTCTGCGGACAGGTCTGGATCGAAGTGGTTGGGGGATATCGATCCGAACCGCGCCGCCGGGCGTTCGCGGAACTGATGCAGGATTATCCCTGGCTCGACACCCCGCGCGAGGCCTACGAACTGGCCGCCGAGTGGGTGGCGAAGTACCGGGGGATCGGCCCCGGCGACGCCCTGATCGCGGCGACGGTAGTCCTCAATCAGGCGTCGCTGCTCACGGTCGATGCGGGATTCAGGCCGCTGGCCAAAGAAGGTCTGAAACTTCAACCCGTTCGGTGAGGGGACGGACTGCGCGATTGCATTCCGTCCTACAATCGGCCATGCCTGCAATCATCATCCACACCAAGCGCTGGGACGACCCGCGTGACGCCGCCGACGGGACGCGGATTTTGGTCACGCGGTTCCGGCCGCGGGGGCTGAGGAAAGAGGACGAGACTTGGGACGACTGGCGGCCGGGCCTCGGGCCGAGCGCGCAGCTCCACGCGGCGGCGTACGGCAAGGGCCGCGACGCGGTGGGGTGGACGACCTACAAGGCCGCGTACCAGCGCGAAATGCTCGCGATGAAACCGGAGATCACGTCGCTCGCGCAACGCGCCCTCGCCGGCGAAACGATTACGCTGCTTTGCTCCAGCCAATGCGTGCGAGAATCGAGATGTCATCGGTCGCTGCTGAAAGAACTGATCGAGGCCGAAGCCGCGCGGATGCAAGCGTGATTCACCAGGGAGGCGCGGAGGCGCGGAGAGCGCACCGCAGTAGCACGGGCGTCTCGCCCGTGTCCGGTTTGTGGTGTACCCATTCCAAGACCACGGGCGGGACGCCCGTGCTACGGATGGAGCGTTGCGGCGATCTCCGCGCGCTCTGCGTCTCGGCGGTGAAATTTTTTTCGTTTACGTGGGCGGGACGCCCACGCCACACAGGGAATAGCTACTCGCGGCTCAATCGCGGGACAAACCGTTTTTCGGCTTTGTTGGCGGCGGCGAGCAGTTCGCCTCTGGAGTTGACGTTAAAGCGCTGGTGCAGGGCTTTGACGTAGTTGTGGACGGTGTGGGGGCTGATCTGTAGCGCCAGCGCGATTTGTTTTTCGCTGTCGCCTTGCAGGAGCAGGTCGAGTGTTTGCTTGAGACGCGGGGCGAGGTCGCGGCTGGGGTCGCGGGCGGTGGTGAGGACGTCGGCGCGCCAGAACCGGCCGAGTTCGGCGTGGAGGATACGGAGCAGGCGATGGTCGGTGACGGTGAAATACCCCGCGTCGTCGTGGCCGCGATGGATGCCGAGCTGGTCGATCGCGTTGATGTGCGGCAGGTGCTGGTTCGAGAGGATGAACGAGCGCCCCTGGTGCATGGGCTCGGTGGGCGCGATCGGCAGGCGGCTGTCGGACGTCGGGGCGGCGGGGGCTTTGCCGGCGTCGCGGACGAGGATGTCGTAGGTCGCCGGGTCAGTCTCGCGGGTCGTCGATTCGATGCGCCACGCCTGCCCGCTGGCGTCACAGCCCCAGCCGATGTCGACCACGTTCCAAACGCCTTTGTCGCTGGTGGGCAGCACGTAGATCTCGGAACTGACGACCAGTTCGGCGCGGAAGATCGCAACGAGTTCCTTGATCATGTAAGGCCGCCAGTCGTTCGGCTCGTCGCCGAGCCGACGAATCTCCGCGATCAGACGAAAGATCGTGCGGATGTCGCGAAGTTTGAGCCGAGTGCGTACCACGGTGCTGCGGCATTCTGCCAGACGTTCGCGAGATAGACAACGACGCCTCCGGTTGCGGCACCTGCGACCCAGGCCTGCGGCTCGTCATGGACCTACGGCACGCAAGCGAGGGGACGATCTTGTCCAATGTTCGTGCGAACATCAGAGTAAGGATTGTCGCGACTGGAGTGGGCTCTGGCCGACCACACGCGAATTGCGTGGCTTGGGAAGCCGGAACGCCGACCGCAAGCGGACGGGTTGAACGGAATGAGTGGTGTCGCGATGCGGATAGGCACCGTTGCTCGCGATCTCGACGAAAAAGCCGGCGAGCTTGCGCTCGCAGGCCCACAGGCATCTGCTCCCCCCGACCATGGGGATTGCCTGCTCGTGTTTCTAAATCACCCCGCCCCGCCCGCCCCGGCCGAACAGTGCCGGGGCGGGCGGGGGAAGTTGGGTGGCTCAGGACGCGACGGATTCGAATCCGTAAGTGGCGTCTTTCTGCCAGAGGAGGTTTCCGATGCGGTCGATGAACGCGACATCGAGCACGCCGCCGCCGCCACCGGTGCCGTTGGTGTTGTCGCCGTAGAGGATGTCGTTGGCGACGACACCGTCGTGGGAGTCGAGGAAGTCCGCGCCCGCGCCGCCGACCATCAGGTCGTTGCCGGAATCGCCGTAGATCCAGTCGCCGTCTTCCTGACCGTAGAGGTGGTCATTGCCGCTGCCGCCGTGGATGTCGTCGGTGCCGAGCCCGCCGTAGACGGAGTCATTGTGGTTGCCGCCGTAGAGCGAATCATTGCCGGCTTCACCGATGATGATGTCGTTGCCGTTTCCGCCGTTGATGTAGTCGCCGTTGTCGCCTCCATTGAGCACGTCGTTGCCGGCGTTGCCGAACAGCGAGTCGACGCCCTTGCGGCCGAAGAAGATGTTGGCGTTGTCGGAGCCGCTGAAATAGTCGTTGTAGTTCGTGCCGTAAGCGATTTCGACGTCGGTCTGGATGATCAGTTTTCGCGACCCGACGTTTTCGCCGGAGTAGCCGACGCCGTCCGGACGGACGTAGACGCCTTCGCCGAAGTTGGCGAAGTCGATGGTGTCGCTGCCCGCGCCGCCGGAGAAGAGCGTACGCTGTTTGCCGGCGTAGAAGGTGTCGTTACCGTTCTGCCCGAAGGCGTACGCCTGGCGTTGGCCGGTGGTGTAGAAGTTATCGTTGCCGTCCCCGCCGTTCATCACGTCGTACTGTGTGGTTGCTCCGGCGCCGGTGTAGGTGGTGTAGAACGAGTCGTTACCTTTCTGGCCGTGGAGGATGCTGTATCCTGCGCCCGAGACCAGGTTGTCGGCGGCGGAGTCGTCGGTGGAGGGCTTGTGCGATCCCGAGGGGTCGTCGGACCAGTCGCCGTGGCCGTAGACGTTGCTCTGTCCACCGCCGGCTTTCAGATAATCCGCGCCGCGGCCGCCCATGATCGTCGCCGGGTCGGTGACGTTGTCGGCAATCGTGATCGTGTCCGCGCCGTCGTAGCCGTAGATGCGGACGTGGTTCACGTAGCTGTCGGCCTTTCGGAAGATTTCCGAGTACCCGACGCCGGAGGTGTACTTCTTGACGACCAGATCGCTACCGGATTTTTCGACGCTTATCCCGTTGGCGTTGGCATCGCCCCAGACGTACAGCGTGTTGTGGAACGCATCCGCGGTCACGGCCATCATCCGACGCATCTCGCAAGTTTCGAACATCATGACAAACTCCTGTTTCCTTGAACTTCTCAATCTCTGGCGGGCAAACGTGACCCGCACTGAACGAAAGTCATGATGGCGAGTTCCCTGACAGTCCGAAATTGCCCTGAACCGGGCAGCCCTGATCCGGTCCGCAAAGCGAAGCACGTCGTTTTTAGGACCACATCTTACTTCGCCCCTGAAATTGCGGGGTTTTTGAGAGAATCAGCACGGACTGAGACTTTTTGGCCGTCTTGCGTACTGGCGCGATTTCGACGACACTCCCGATCCCACAAATTCAACTGAGGAAGGAGCCATTTCGATGGCGTTTGAACCGGAAAAGAAGCTTAAGTTTACGTTTGGACTCTGGACTGTCGGCAACGTTGGCCGTGATCCGTTTGGCGGACCCACGCGAGAGCCGCTCGACGTCCGCGGCATCTGCGATCTGCTCGGCGACGCAGGCGCGTATGGCGTGAACTTTCACGATAACGACCTCATCCCCATCGACGCCACGCCCACCGAGGCCGACGCGATCAAGAAGGAATTCAAGAAGGGTCTGAAGGACAACGGCCTGGTCGTGCCCATGGCGACCACCAATCTCTTCAGCGATCCGGTCTTCAAAGACGGCGCCTTCACCAGCAATAACGCCCGCATCCGCGCCTACGCCATCCAGAAAACGATGCGTGCGATGGAC
>JBBQQZ010000017.1:0-19788 GCA_038215325.1 Tepidisphaerales bacterium
AGAAAGCGTTCGACGAAAAAATCTTCGGCGGACGTTTCAGCCCGGACCGCTAAAGGACCAACCCATGTCGGCCACCATCACCACAAGTTCGCGGATCACCGCTCCCGAGGAGCGCTCGGCACTGGAGCAGTTCGTGCTCGATTGTTGCGAGCACACCGGCGGCGTCTGGGAGCAGATCGAACCGCAGGTCTACGACCTCCTGCTCGAAGACGCGCCGCAGAGAGTCTGTTTTGATTCCGAGGCGCTTGCGGAACACGACGGGGCGCAACTGGCGACGCTCGGGGCACCGGTGGTCGATCAGCTCCTGGATCACGCCCGGACCCGGGGCGCGTACACCGTTTTGTACGCCGACGGGCTCAATGCGTACCCGCACGACCTGGCCTCGCGCCTGGCGGCGGCGTTCGTCCCGACCGGGACACGCCGATTGCTGCCGCAGTCGGCGAGGCGATGCTTCTTTCCTGTCGCCAATTTTCGGTTCGTCGCCACATTTACCTCCGATGAGAAAGAGCAGGCCCCGCTGGAGGTGACGATCGACCTGCATTCCTTGCGCGAAGTCCGGCATCTGCACCGGCTTCGGACGTCAGCGCGCCTCAGCGGCATCCCGGCCGAGCCGCTGCCTGAGGCACCCCACCATTCGGCTTCCACCGCGCTGCACGCCGCAGCGCAGCAGGCGTGTCGTTCGCTCGGTACGATGATTAACCAGCGCCGCCGGGAGATGGGGGATCGCACGGAACGTCAGATCGATCGAATGCACCGCTACTACACGCGGATGGTTGAGGAGTTGCTCGACCAGCCCCTGCGCGGCGACCCCGCCACCGCCGAGCCCCGGCGACAGTCGCGCATCGACGCCATCACGCGCGAACGCGCCCTGCGCGTCAGCGAATTGCGGCGCAAATCCGCATTGCGAGTCCAGTTATCGCTTTCTCGCGTGCTGATTGTGCATCTGCCCAAGATCCTGGTTCGCTGCACCCTGTCCGATCGACCCGGCAGCGTCATCTGCCCGATTTTTGACCTCCTGACCGACGCCTTCGAGCCCCTTGCGACCCCCGGCACCGGCGGACCCACCTTTGACCTGGCTGCGATCCATGTCCCGTCCCCCACGATTTGAATCGTCGCGTTGAACACAGCCGAACACAGCCGAACACAGAGGATCATCACGACCCGGATTACACTCTGGGTCTCATCATCGCTATCATCGGATTCAGAGGCAGGCCTATGATCATCAAACTCGCCAGCGAGCCGTCGTTCGGGAACATCGCCAGGCAACTGGGTAAGCTCGACCCCTTCCATAAGGGGTATTACGGGTTTGCCCCGTCCGATACGTGGACGCCGAACGTAAATCTCTATGAGTCCGACCTTTGCTACCTGGTCTGCGTGGACCTGGCGGGCGTGGAGAAGGAGCAGATCGATGTCGTCGTCCACGAACAACGGCTCCGCCTGACCGGCAAACGCGAGGTTCCGATCAAGGACGCCCCGGAGGGGTGTAAACCGAAGGCTCGCATCCATTTGATGGAAATCGACCACGGTGCGTTCAGCCGCGAAGTCGAACTCCCCGCCGACGTCGATCAAACCCGGATCTCGGCGTCGTTTCTGAACGGTTTGCTGTGGATTGAGTTACCAAAGAAATGAGACGTGTGACGTGATGAGTGTGTCGTGAAAGGCCCCTATCGCCACCGTTCACGGCACCCTCCTCACGCCACACTCATCACCCATATGCCCGACACCCAGATCATCTCCCGCACCGAAACCCACACCGTGCTTAAGACTGCCGCCAGCGCGCAGATCACGGTGCCGAACGTTCTTCCGATTTTGCCGATCCGGAACCTGGTCGTCTTTCCCGGCACGGTCATGCCCCTGAACATCGGCCGGCCGCGCTCCAAGGCGTTGCTGGACGAGGTCATGCCGGGGGATAAGATCATCGGCGTCGTCACGCAGCGAGAAAGCGGGGTCGATGACCCGACGTTCGCGCAGCTTCACCCGATGGGCGTAATCTGCGTCATTCTCAAGCTGTTCAAGCTGCCGGACCAGAACCAGTCGATCATCGTTCATGGGCTGGCGCGGTTTCGCCTGCACGACGTCAGCCGCGAAGACCCGTTCATGCTCGGCCGGATCGAAATCCTGGACGAGCCGCTCGGCGAAGGCAAGGAACTCGACGCCCTCACCGCCAGCGTGCGATTGCAAGCGAACCGCGTGATCGAGCTGTCGCCCAACACGCCCGACGAAGCGCAGCAGGTGCTGGCGGGCATTCAAAGCCCCGGCGCGCTGGCGGACTTCCTGGCGGCGAACGTGGCGGCGGATGTCGCGGAGAAGCAGTTGATGCTCGAAGAGCTGGACGTCGAACGCCGCCTGCGCATGGTCGCCGGCAAGCTGGCGACACAACTCGACGTGCTCGAACTGCAAGGCAAGATCCAGTCGCAGGTTAAGGAAACGATCGACAAAAACCAGCGCCGCTACTACCTACAGGAGCAGCTTAAAGCGATCCGCAAGGAGCTCGGCGAAGGCGATCCGTCCGGCAACAGCGAGGCCGAAAACCTGCGAGAGAAACTGGTCAACGCCAAGCTGCCCGAACCGATCATGAAAGAAGCCGAGCGCGAGCTCGGCCGGCTCGATACGATCCCGTCGGCGAGCCCGGAGTACGGCGTCATCCGTACCTACCTCCAAATCCTCAGCGAACTGCCCTGGCAGATCGAATCGAAGGACAAGCTCGATCTGATCCAAGCCCGCGCGATCCTCGATCGCGACCATCACGGGCTCGACAAGGTGAAAAAACGCATCATCGAATACCTGGCCGTCCGGAAGTTGAAGCTCGATGCGAAGGTGGAGGAGAACGCCGACGAGAAGCACATCGAGCGCGAAGCATCGGGAGAGTTCGGCGGCGCGATATTATGCCTGGTGGGTCCGCCGGGCGTGGGCAAGACGTCGCTGGGAAAATCGGTTGCCGAGGCGATGGGCCGCAAGTTCATCCGCGTCGCGCTCGGCGGCGTGCGCGATGAGGCGGACATCCGCGGGCACCGGCGCACCTACATCGGCTCGATGCCCGGCCGGATTATTTCCGAACTGCGCAAAATCGGCACACGCAACCCGGTCATGATGCTCGACGAGATCGACAAGATGAGCTCCGACTTCCGCGGCGACCCCGCCTCAGCAATGCTCGAAGTGCTCGATCCGGCCCAGAACCACACGTTCACAGATCACTACCTTGACGTGCCCTTCGACCTGTCGAAGGTGCTCTTCATCGCCACCGCCAACACGATGGACTCTGTCCCTGGGCCGCTGCGCGACCGCATGGAGGTGATCGAGATTCCGGGCTACACCAGCACCGATAAATTCTTCATCGCGCGGCGATATCTCGTCCCGCGCCAGCTTGTCGCCAACGGGTTGACGAAGAACCACGTGAAGTTCAGCGACCCGGCGCTGCGCGAAGTGATCGACAGCTACACGCGTGAAGCGGGTGTGCGGAATCTGGAGCGGCAGATCGGATCGATCGCGCGCTCCGTGGCCGCTGAAGTGGTGGGCGGGAAGACCGAACGCGTGACGGTCGACGTGCCGATGGTGCAGCGTGTGCTCGGGACGCAGCGGTTCGAGCCGGAACTCGCCAGCCGCACGTCGGTGCCCGGAATCGCGACCGGAATGGCGTACACGCCGTTCGGCGGGGAAATCCTGTTCATCGAGGCCACGCGCATGGCGGGCAAGGGGACGACGATCCTGACCGGTCAGATCGGCGACGTCATGAAAGAATCCGCGACGGCGGCGTTTTCGCTGATCCGCTCGCGGGCGGAGCAGCTTGGAATCGATTCGAAGAAGCTCGCCGAGTCCGACATCCACATCCACGTCCCCGCGGGCGCGGTGCCGAAGGACGGGCCGTCTGCGGGCGTGGCGATGTACACGGCGTTGGCGTCATTGCTGACGAACCGCGCGGTACGCCACGACGTCGCCATGACCGGCGAAATCACGCTGCGCGGGCTGGTGCTTCCGATCGGCGGGCTGAAAGAAAAGACGCTGGCGGCAAAGCGCGCTGGGATCAAGGAAGTGATCGCGCCCAAGCGCAACGAAAAGGACATGGCCGACGTTCCCGACGAGGTGAAAAAGACGATCAAGTTCCACTTCGTGTCCACGGTGGACGAGGCGCTGGAGATTGCGCTGCTGAAACCGAAGCGACCGGCACCCGTAACGAATGGTCGGCCAAAGGGTAAGAGTTAACGCGAATTAACTGCCTCTCCGTCGCAGGCGGGGATAGACTATCGTGTCGGTCGCGACTGGCGTGGGACACCTCTCACGCAGCAGGCGGCCCGTCGCGAAAGGCAGGCTCGCATGATCGGTCAAACCGGGATTACGAACGAAATCAACGTCCTCGTCCGCTACTACTTCGACGGCAAGGAGGACTACCGCCTCGCCAGTGCCCGGGCTCCGGACAAGGACCAGAAAGACGCCTTGGCGCATGAGTGTCAGGTCCGCGAGCGGATGCACCAGGAATTGCAGGAGATCGAGACGACAATGAACGTCGAAATGAGCGACAACGGGCACGTGAGCAGCGACTACAAACGCGACTGGGAGCGATTGCGCGGTTCGATCGCGGGAAACGGCTTGGAGGCCGCATTGAAGCTTGCCCACGCCGCCGACACCCACGCGATCACGCAGGCGGAACGCCTTGTCCAAGCGGGTCTGCCCGAACCGCTGCAATCCACGATCCAGAAACACCTCGGCGAACTCCGCAGCGCCGTCCGCCAACTTGATATTTGGACGTCTGCAGAGCATCAGGCGACGGCGTAGGGAAACGGGGGTCGTGGGTGGTAGGTCGTGGGTCGGGCAACCGCATTGCCGACCCCTACTTACGACCTACGACCGACGTTTCGCCTTGTTCGTGTTGCCTCTGAGCCTTTCTTCCCCCACAATCCTGCTCATCATGAGCATTGGTGACGCAGACGTTCCGTTTTTGATCAATGTGGTGGAGAAGTGGACGGTGATTGAGTTCACCACCCCTTCACTCATGGACCCGATCGTCCTGGAGCGCACCGGCCAAGCGCTTTACCGCCTAATCGACGCCGAGGACCGCCGGCTGATCATTCTCGACTTTAGCCGCGTACAATACATCAGCAGCCAGGCGATCGGCATCGTGCTGACGATGAACAAAAAACTGACCACGCTCAAACGCAGCAAGTTCGTCCTCTGCGGTGTGGGCGACAAACTTATGCAACTGATCAAAATCACCCGCCTCGACCGCCTGCTGACGATCAAACCGACGCAGGAAGAGGCGATAAAGATTCAGATGATTCTGTAGGTAGTTGCCAGTTGTTAGTTGTTAGTTGCCAGAACATGCGCGGCATTTCTGGCAACTGGCAACTAACCACTGGCAACTCCCACCCCGGAGGAAGTCATGAAAGGCATTGGCGCAGGCGTCGGACTGATCAGCATTCTGCTGGCGGCGGGGTTGATTTTCTACATGACTTGGGGCGGGCCCGGCAATCCGGGTTATGTGCGACCGGCGCTGGAAGCCAAGCGCGACACCGAGAAGATGGCCAACGCCATCTCCGGCCGCGACGATAAAGGCCAGGCGGTTACCGACTCCATCACCTACGAAGCCACCGCCAAGGGCATCCTGATCAAAACCGTCGTCCCCGGCGGGGCGCTGGACGTGAAGTTCGGCCTCAAGCCAGGCGATCTCATCACCGAACTCGGGCCCCTCACCGTCGATCAGTTCAGCGGCTCCGACGCCACCGCCCGCGACTACATGCAGGCCCAGTACGCCCGTCCCGATAGCTGGACCATTCGTCGTGGCAATCAGAGGCTTTCGCTCCCCCAGGACCGCAACGTCGGCATCACCCCGGTTCCCACGCCCACGCCGGCCCCTGCGGGGTCGGATCCCTCCGCGCAACCGAATCAGAATCCCCCGGAACAGCGTACCAACCCGAGGAAACAGGCGAACGACCTGATGAAGAAGATCGAACAGCATTAGTGGAAGTAGTACGGGCGTCCCGCCCGTGTCGTCTTAAACCGGGACGCGGGCGGGACGCCCGTGCTACTTGCGTACTCCATGCCGAACTCTAACACGCTGCGATTTCAGATCTGGATCGTCTGCGTCGTGTGCATTCTCGTCGGCATGCCCGCCTGGTTCTTCCTCCTCCGCGGCCCGCGGATTCTCGATTCCGATTTCGTCCTGTTCACCGGCTGGATCGTCCTCTCCGGACTGATCCTGGCGATCTGGTATCTCCTGAAAACCACGCCTGAGGATGCGATCAAGCTGAAGCCGGGACGCTCGCAATCGGTGATTATGATCGGGGCGGTGTGGCTGCATGTGAATGCGATCGTGTGGCTGGTGCCGGGGTTGTCGGATGATGTGTTGAGGTACCGACGGGACGGGCAAAGCTGGAGCATGCAGGTTTCTCCGTACGCGAGGAGTCTTTCGCTTCCTCCATTCAAGGAGATGTACGCTTTGGTGTCGAATGAATGGTTTTCTAGGGATTTCAAGCATCCGTTGGATCCGTTGGACGCGAGGCTTCACCACTGGTCGATGCGTACGATCTATCTCCCGACCGCAGAGGCTGTGTTCGCCGGAGTGTGGAAGTTGGAGCATGGGATGCTCGGCTGGAGCCTGATTCCGCCCGAAGCTTCACCTCGGTGGCGTGAGTCGATGCACCATCTGAGCTGGATTCGCCAGGTGTTGGTCTGGCGCACTGTCTTCGGCCTGATGACCCTCGCCGGCACGTGGTTGCTGATGCGAACGGCCATCCGGATGGATCGATCTCCCTGGTGGGCGGTGCTGATCGGCTGGCATCCGCTGGCGATCATCGAGACGTCGGGGATGGCGCATCAGGATGCGCTCGGGGTGATGCTGTTAGCCGGGGCGTTTCTGGCGTGGATCGCCTCCGGCTCCCTCTCCCTCCGGGAGAGGGTTGGGGTGAGGGGGCTGGCTATTTCTGAAGCGATCGAACTCGGCGAGCGCCCTCTCCCTAGCCTTCTCCCGGGGGGAGAGGGGACCAGACATGCGCTGGAGTACAGCACCCTCTCGACCAGAAGATTTGACTGGCACACCCCCGCTGCTGGCGTGCTCCTGGCGCTAGCGTGCGGGGTGAAGCCGCTGGCGATCTTCGCGGCAGCGTTCTGGTTCATCGCAAGACCGTCGAAGCGCTGGGTCGGGCCGTTCATCCTCACGGGGCTGTTGCTCGCGTCCGTGTTTCTCTATCAGGACGGGTACGTCGGCTTCTTACAGACGCTGCGGACGTACACGCAGACGTGGGAAGCGAACGGGTCGCTGTTTCATGTCATCCGCACGCAGTTGCAGCCGGTCTGGATCCACGGCTGGTGGATGCCGGCGGAGTGGTTCTTCGTGCCGTGGGATTTCGCCCGCATGGTCGGCGCGACGATCGTGGCGGGCCTCGCGATCGCTCTTGTGCGCAAGCGGGCGCACTGGACGACGGCGTACTACTGGCTGGTGATGGCGTCGCTGCTGGTGGCGCCGGTGGTCTATCCGTGGTATCTGCTGTGGCTGCTGGTAATCGTGCCGATCCTGAACCCGCGCTGGGGTCTGACGGGCCTGGTCTTCGCGGCCACCGTCACATTCAACTATCGGCTGTGGCACGAGACGCAGTGGGTCATGCCCTGGTCATTCCTGGCTGCCGAATATCTGCCGGTCTATGCGGCGATGATCGTCGAAGTCGGTCTATCCATGAATCAAAAACAGAGTGAGCCGCAGATGAACGTAGATGAACGCAGATAATTCATTTTTATCTGCGTTCATCTGCGTTTATCTGCGGCTCAATTCTGCCCCGAAGCGTCGATCACTTTTTCCAGACGCGGCTCTTAAACTCTTCGAGCGAGGTCTTCAAACCGGCTTCGACTTCGTCGGTCAGTTCTTTCTTGTCGGTCAGCAGGCCGTAGGCGGGGCTGGCTTTGAAGTAGTCAAGGAAACTGTTCTGGAACTCTGCCACTCGGGCGATGGCGACGTCGTCGATGTAGCCTTTGGTGGCGGCGTAGATTACGGCCACCTGCTCCGCAACCGCCATCGGGTGGAACTGCGGCTGCTTGAGCAGTTCGACGAGGCGGGCACCACGATCGAGGCGCTTCTGCGTGTCGGCATCGAGTTCGGTCCCAAGCTGGCTGAACGCTTCCAGTTCGCGGTAGGCGGCCAGGTCCAGACGCAGCGAGCCGGCGATTTTCTTCATCGCCTTGGTCTGGGCATTACCACCGACGCGGCTGACCGACACGCCGACGTTGATCGCCGGACGGACGCCGGAAAAGAACAGTTCGGGTTCGAGGTAGATCTGGCCGTCGGTGATGGAGATCACGTTGGTCGGGATGTACGCCGAGACTTCGCCTTCCTGGGTTTCGATGATCGGCAGCGCGGTGAGCGAGCCGCCGCCGAGGTCGGCGGACAGTTTGCAGGCGCGTTCGAGCAGGCGGCTGTGGAGATAGAACACGTCGCCGGGATAGGCTTCGCGGCCCGGCGGGCGACGCAAGAGCAGCGACAACTGGCGATAAGCGGCGGCCTGCTTCGAAAGATCGTCATACACGCAGAGGGTGGCTTCGCCCTTCCACATGAAGTATTCCGCCATCGCGGTGCCGGCGTACGGGGCGATGTACTGCAAGGGGGCCGAGTCCGACGCACCGGCGACGATGACGGTCGTGTAGTCCATCGCGCCGTTGGCCTTTAGCACTTCGACGATACCGGCGACGGTCGATTCCTTCTGGCCGACCGCGACGTAGAAACACTTCACGCCGGTGCCCTTCTGGGCAATGATCGTGTCGACGGCGATCGCGGTCTTGCCGGTCTTGCGGTCGCCGATGATCAGTTCGCGCTGTCCGCGGCCGATGGGGATCATCGAGTCGATCGCCTTGATACCGGTCTGTAGCGGCTCTTTCACCGGCTGACGTTCGGCGATGCCCGGCGCGATGATGTCCATCTTGCGGCTTTCGCTGCTGGCGATCGCGGGACCCCCATCCAGCGGAATACCCAGCGGGTTCACCACGCGGCCGATGACGGCTTCGCCGACCGGCACTTCCAGCAGGCGGCCGGTCGTCTTGACGGTGTCGCCTTCCTTGATGCTCAGGTAATCGCTGAAAATAACCGCGCCGATCGAGTCTTCTTCTAGGTTGAAGACCTGCCCCATCGCGCCGTTCTGGAACTCAAGCAGTTCGCCTGCCATGGCGTTCTGGAGGCCGTAGATCCGCGCGATACCGTCGCCGACTTCGATGACGGTTCCGACATCCGAAACCTGGAGCCGCTGCTCGTAGGCTTCGATCTCACGCTTCAGGACGCTGGTGATTTCAGAGACGTTGATGGCCATATATTCCTCTTGCTTTGTTAGCCGCAGATGGACGCAGATGAACGCAGATAAGAAACGAATTCAGAACCGATGTCTCGTCTGAATCATTCTCTCTGTGCCTCTGTGCCTCTGTGGCCGCCTTTCCATTATCTGCGTTCATCTGCGGCTAACTCAGACAGCGGCGACGAGCCGCTTCTGGATCGTTTCCAACTGGGTCTTCACACTTCCGTCGATCAGCGAATCGCCGATCTTCAGGATGATCCCGCCGATGATCGAATCGTCGACGGTCTGTTTTACGTTCGCGTTCTTGCCAAGCTTGTTGCTGATCTGGACACGAACGCCTTCGAGGTCGTAGTCGTTCAGCGCCTGGGCGACGGTGACATCGACATCGATATTGCCCGACCGCTGGTCCAGCAGCTTCTTGAACGCTTCGGAGATGCCGCGGATATCGCCAAGGCGGCCTTTTTCGTTCAGGAGCTTCAGGTACGCCACCAGCAGTTCGCTGACGCGCCCGCCGAAGACGGTATCGATCAGACGGGCGCGTGCGGTGTGCCCCACCGACGGGTCGGCGAGATAGACAGCGAACGTGCGGTCCTGTTCGACGACCAACGCCAGACCCGACAGGTCTTCGGACACCTGCGTCGTCGTCCCACGCGCGTCCGCCAACTCAAGCAAGGCTTGGGCGTAACTGGCGAGCACGGCGGCGTTATCGTTGCTTTTTGACATTATGAATCGTGAGTCGTGGGTCGTCGGTCGTGAATCGTGGGTCGCGATTGCTCGACCTCCGACCTCCGGCCCACGACCTCCGGTCCAAGTCCTTAGTTACTGCCCAGTTGATCCAGGGCCGACCGGACCAGCTCGCGCTGGTCGTCGGCGTTGAGGTTGCGACGCAGGATTTTTTCGGCGATCGAGGTGCTCAGCGTGGCGGCGTAGTCGTGGATTTCCGCGACGGCGGCCTTGCGACTGGCTTCGATGTCGCGGAGGGCGCGTTCCTTGGCCTCTTCGGCCTCCTGCTGCGCCTGCATCTTGATGCGGGTGGCGGCGGCCTGGGCGTCGGACTGGGCCTTCTCGATGATCGCCCGCACTTCGTCACCGGCCCTGGCGAGCTGGGCTTGATACTCTGACAACTGAGCGCTGGCAGCCCTGTGGGCGGCTTCGGCTTCTTCGATGTCGCGACGGATCTTCGCTTCCCGGTCGCCCAGACCCTTGGCGATCGGGCCCCAGGCAACTTTGGTGAGGATCAGAATCAAGGAAATGAACACGATCAGGGTGACGATCGCGGTCATCAATCCCTGGTTGACGGTCGGGGGCAAGCCCGCCTTTTCGACATGGTGCGCTCCATCGGCGGCGCGGACGAGCGCGGGGGTTGCCAGGATCAGGAGCGTTATGGCGTGCTTGGTCATCATTCCATCCTTCAGCAAAATCAGAGACAAAGCCCCACCGGCGACCGTTAGGCCGCCGGTGGGTGGAGAAAATTACTTGAGGACCGCGAGCAGCCCGACGACGACCGCGAACAGCGCGACGCCTTCGACCAACGCCGCGGCGATGATCATATTGGCAGCGATTCGGCCACCGGCTTCGGGCTGACGGGCGATCGACTCCAGCGCCGATCCACCGATCTGACCGATACCACGACCCGCACCCATGACCGCCAGCCCCGCACCGATCGCGGCCAGACCGGTACCGACCGACACGCCGGGGTTGGTGACCGCAGTCACAACCGCGGGAACTTCCTGACCGAACGCCATCGCCGGAATCGCCAACACGGCCAGACCCGCGAGTTTAGTCAACTTGCTCATACTTATCTCCATTTCATGACCAGCCTTCCCGAATCGGCCGGTCGCTTGCAATCTGTCCCGTGCGAAACACTCGCCCGGGGGGGTTGTCGATGATCGTTCGGTCCGATCACCGCCGACCTCTGTATCGTTCGATCGCGCCTGTGTACCGGGGAACCGGTCAGTCACGCGTGCCGATCGATCAGTGGGCCGGGTGTAACTTTTGATGCGCCTTGACCGCGTCCCGTTCGCGCACCGCGTGCGTTTCGCCCAGTTCGTGGCCTTCAGCTTCTTCTTCCTGATGTTCGTCGTGATGGTGTTGCAACAACTGACTGATAAACAGTGCTGACAGAAACGTGAATAGATACGCCTGCAAACACGCAACGAACAGTTCGAGCATGAGGATGGCGACCGACGCGATGACAGAGATGACCGTCACTCCCCCGCCGACGCCCCAGCCTGCGGCGTTGATCGCGACCGGGCCGAAGCTGATCAGCACCGCCAGCAAAACATGCCCCGCAGTCATATTGGCAGCCAAACGAACCGCCAGCGCGAAAGGCTTGATCAGCATGCCCAGGATTTCGACGGGAACCATGATCGGGAAAAGCCACCACGGAGCGCCACCCAGGAAGTGGTGCAGCCATCCTTTGACGCCCTGTGCCTGAATCCCGTTAAACTGGATGACACAAAAGACGATGATCGCCAGCGTCGCGGTAACCCAGAAGTTGCTGGTCGCGGTCCCGTAGATGGGGTAAATCGCTTCGCCGAAGATAAGTTTCTGGATCGCGTCGAAGGGGATGAGTCCGAGCAGGTTGGTGATGAGGATAAAGAAAAACAGCGTCCACATCAGCGGCATGAAGCGGTCGGTCGCCTCCCCGAGCAGGGGTTTGACCACGTCGTTGCGGATGAACATCATCAACGCTTCGAAGAAATTGCGCGTGCCGGTGGGGACGAGTTGGCCGTCGCGATAGTGCCGGGTCAGCCAGGGGAAGATCAGCAGCATGATGACCGCACTGGTGATCAGCATGATCATGTGGTTGCTGATGAGCC
Organism: Tepidisphaerales bacterium; assembly: GCA_038215325.1. Taxonomy (GTDB): domain Bacteria; phylum Planctomycetota; class Phycisphaerae; order Tepidisphaerales; family Tepidisphaeraceae; genus BPJO01. The sequence continues at coordinate 12,086 of JBBQQZ010000017.1, forward strand.
AGAAGCCATGATCGGCACCGATGCCAAATATCTTGGTATCGACGACGTGGTCGGTCGGATTGGCGGCGGCCAGGAGCGAGCTGATCATCCTTGGTTCCCTTGTAACGATTGCGACGGTGCCGGTTCGGCCTTAAGAGCCCGATGAACCAGCGCCGACTCTACTATTAGTGTCGCGGCGTAGAAGCCGCAGATCATCACCGCGGTTGCTTCCGGATTGAGCGACAGGGCTAGGACCGCCGTGATCAGACCGAGAATGCTCACGCCGATCCGCACGCCCGCGAGAAGCATCACCATCGTCACAACGTGGTCCGCCGACTTGCCGGCGGCACCTGCGATAATCCAGAGTGACAGCACCGCGTTAACGACCGCCACCCCGCAAGCGGTGGCGAATGCCGGCCACCAATCGGGACGGCCGGCGATCAGCACCACCATCGCCGCGATCAACGCCACCACGCTATTCGTCACCAGAACGCCCACCGGCAACTGGCGAATCAAACGCCCAGACACCGTCGGCATCGGGCCTTTCGGCGGTTCGCTGGAAGGGGTTGTTTCGACTGGAGTTGTCACCGCATCACCCGGTTCGCCGCTCGAAGCAACAGATAAAGACCTGCAAAGAACCCGAACCCACCGCCCAGAAGCATCAGCCATGGACCAGTCGACCACTTTCCGTCGAGCCAGTAACCCAGCGCACCGGGGAGCAGGATTGCTGCCAGGAATTCAAATCCCAGCCCCGCCAGATCGCCCCACTGCCGCGCCGAAGAATCCTTCGACGATGCTTTGGACGACCCTTGAGGCGAACGATCGTCCGTCGGCGGTGTTAAATCGCCCTCGGCCATAGGTTCGCCGCCTGTTCTGTGTGAATCGTGCCTTCACCACCCGACGCAATGACCAAGTCATTGCCCTCAGAATTCGGGTGAGGTCGGGAGAGTAAGGGGAACGGTCGGGGAGGTCAAGATTTCGACCACCGGGACGGTGCGCCAGTTTGCCGCAGGGGAGGCAGTTGCAATGTCGAATCTCAAATCTCGGATCTCAAATCTCGTCTCTCGAATCTCGAATGTGAACTGAAAGCTCGTCTTCGCGGCGGGCGCCCCTAATCTCAAGACCGCGCAACCTGTTTCTGATTCGACATTTGGCATTCGACACTCCACACTCTCCCCCGATGTCCTGGACCGCCCGCAACTTCCTCATCCTCCTCATCGCCTGCCTCGGCGCCGTCGTGGCGGCCGGGCTGGATTGGGGGTTGCCGACGAAAGAGAGCGATCGGTATCTGTTCGCCAGCCATCGGACGTGGACCGGCGCGGACCTTGCTGCGTTTGATCGCGACCGCGCCGATACCCGCCGCGGCGCGGACGTCGATCGTGACCCGCTCGGCCGTGAATCCGGGTCCGTCGCCATCAACCCCGACGACTCCCGCCGCGCCGAGATCATCCGGCGTTACCGGCTCTACTCCAACCAGCCGGACGAGATGATCACGTTCATGGCGCTTCAGCAGATGAAGCCCTCGCAGCGGGATTTCGACCCCCGCCTCTACCAGTACGGCGGGCTTTGGATCTATCCGGTCGGGGCGCTCCTCAAGGCCACCTCGCTGCTCGGCTGGATCGACCTGCGACCCGACCCCGCGTTTTACTACGACAACCCCGACCAGTTCGGCCGGTTCTACGTCGTCGCACGGGCGTATACGCTCGGGTGGTACGTGGCGCTCTTGGTCACCTGCGCGCTAATCATGAGAAAGCTGACCGCCGACGACATCGCCGCCGTGGGCGCTGCGGCGATCGTCGGGGTGTGTCCGGTCGTGTTCGCATTGGCGCACGAAGCCAAACCACATTTGCCCGGCGCGGCGCTGATGGCGATCGCGTGCCTTCTGGCGATGCGCTACGTCGAGCGCGGCCGCAAGCGCGACGCCGCTTACGCTGGCGTCGCCTGCGGGCTCGCCTCCGGAATGGTCATCTCGTCGGCGGTGATCGGAATTATCCTTCCGGTCATGCTCCTCCTGCGGGCCGATCGCTGGGCGCAGCGTTTCGGATCGCTGCTCATCGGACTGACTACCTGCGCGCTAGCCTACGGGCTGAGCAACCCCTACGTCCCCATCAACCTCCTGACCGACTCCTCCGCCGTCATGTCCAATCTCGGCAACAGCAGGCAGATGTACGAGAACCTGTCGCTCGGCAGCGCCCTCCCGAACGCCGCCAGGCGACTCGTCGAAGCCGCGTCAGCGCCCACGATCGCGCTGTTCGTCGCCGCCATCATCGCGGTGCTGTCGCGCCGGCGCAGGCCCGGTGCGATGGGCGTGCTGCTGATCGTCCCGGCGTCGATGGTGCTGCTCCAGTTCTTCACCCTCGCCGCCGGAAAGCCGGGGGAATACGGACGGTTCGCGTTGTTCCCGGTCGTGGCGATCGCGATATCCGCCGCGTGGCTGATCGCGCTCATCCCCCATCGCGGCCTGCGGCTGTCGACCATGATCGTCTTGCCCACGCTCATCGGTTTCCTCGCCACGCTCCCGTACGTCACCGCGTTCAACCTCGACGCCCGACGACAAGGCACACGCGAACTCGCCGCCGTCGAGATCGATGCCCTCGCCACCCCCAGCCATACGCTCAGCCTCTTCGCCGAACCCGCGCCGTACTCGATTCCGCCTATCGATCTATGGCAATGGCGCGTGCTGCTCGACTTACCCCCGGAACCCTCCGTCGCGCCCCCCGTCGGGCCCCCCGTCCAGCCCTCCGTCCAGCCCCCCGTCGCCGACGTCATCGTCCGCGCCACCGATTCCCTCGCCGACCTCCCCGCCCCTCCCGCCGGCTACCGCCGCATCTTCATCGACGCCGGCCAACGCCCCGCGCCCATCACCTGGGCGAACAAGCCGTTCGACATCCTGGTGCGCGAATAAACTGAGAATCACCCGCTCACGCCCGCGACTCTGCGCCAAACGCGATCGCTGTTACAATCCGGCCATGCTCGAAGGCTTCACCACCGTCATCGCTGCGTTCTTTGTGTTCTGTCTCTACCGGCAGGACCTGATCAAGAGCCGGACGTACTACTACGCGACGTTCGCGTGTTTGATGGGCATCATCCTGTTCAACACGTTCTACTACTTCATGGATAACACCTACGGCCGCGGGTTCTGCGCGATCATGCTGGGACTGCTCCACGCAGGCGCGCTCGTGCTGACGATGGCGTACGTCGGCGGACTAAGCCTGAAGCAGATGGCGGGCGAGATCAAAGACGCCGCCGAAGACATCCGCTCCGGCGGCGACGCCAAAAAGCCCGTGATCGTCCCCCTGACCGGCCAAAAGCCCCCGCCCAAAGACGCCTACGTCGAAGAAGAACGCGAACAAGCCGAAAAGCCGCGCATCGTGATCGAATTGCCGAAAAAGGCAGACGGGGCGATCCCAGTAGAGTAGTTGCCGGCCAGTAGTTGCCAGTTGCCAGTAAGAGGCTCGTATTCTCCGTACTGGCAACTGGCAACTAACAACTGGCAACTGGCAACTGGCAACTACTCAGCAACTGGCAACTGGCAACTCTCTTATCACTTCATCATCACAAACGGTGCCATCACCGCCACCGGCCGGTTCTCCAGGATTTCCATCAACTGCAACTGCTGCCCGAGCGCCGCGCGGAGGTCGGCCGGGAGGAGCTTGAGGACGGAGTCGGTTTTGATCTCCAGCTTGATCCGGGGCGCGGGGAGGGGGAACTCGGCGTCAGCGCCGTCGCGGCCGGACATCAGATCTGCGAACGTGGTTGGCGCCGGCAGGACGGTGACGTCGTACTCGCCTTTGTCCAGCTTCGCCCGCTTGGCGGCGACGCCGATCGCCGTCGTCAAGCCGCCGAGTTCGTCGACCATCCCCAGATTTTTCGCATCCTCAGCCAGAAAGATTCGCCCGCGCGCCACTTCGTCGATGTCCTTGATCTTCTTGCCGCGCGTCTCCTTGATCCGGTCCGTGAACTGATCGTACGTGTTCTTCATCCACGTGCGGACCATGCGCTTCTGCTTGTCGTCGAACTTGGTCGTCGAGCTGAACAGCCCGGCGTTCTGGCCGCGCTGGAAATCCATCGTGGTGACGCCGAGTTTCTCGTACAACTCGGTCATCACGAACTTCCCGCCGACAACGCCGATCGATCCGACGATCGCGCTGGGGTCGGCCACGATGTGGTCCCCCGCCGACGCCAGGTAATACCCGCCCGACGCCGCCATCGAACCGATCGAGATGACCACCGGCTTCTTCGCCGCCACCCGGCGGACGGATTGCCACATCGCCTCGCTCGCCAGCGCGCTTCCGCCGGGCGAATCGATGCGAATCACCACCGCCTTCACGTCATCGTCGCGGGCCGCCAGTCGCATCGCTTTGCGGATATCTTCCGAGCCCACGCTCACCCCGCCGAGCATGCCTTCGCCGCCTTGACCGTCGATGATGGTGCCTTCGGCGTACACGACCGCGATCTTCGGCAGATCACTTTCGACCGGCTTTTTGCTAAGCATCTGGAAGATCGCGAAGGGGTTGGACATGTCCACCTCCTCCTTCGCAGGCCCGCCGTAGTTGTGGAGGATGGCGACTTCTTCGCCGAGCTCTTCTTTCATCAGATCGCGCAGACCGTCGGAATCGACCAGGTGATCGACCCAGCCGGCGTCCTTCGCCTGCCTGGCCGAGAGGATGGCGTTATCGATCGTGCGTTTCACCTTGTCGGAGGTGATGTTTCGCTGAAGCGAAATGTTATCGACAATCTGCTGGTAGTAGCTGTCGACGAGCTTGTTCATCTCGCCTTTAAGTTCTTCGCTCGGCTGGCTTCGCGTGTAAGGTTCTTCAGCGCCTTTGTATTCGCCGATCTGCACGTAGTCGGCATGCACGCCGAGCTTGTCGAGCGTGCCTTTGTAGAACATCGTTTCAAACCCGATGCCGGGGATGAAAATCTCCCCGCCTTCCAGGATGCAGACATTGGTAGCCGCCGCCGCGAGGGAGTAGCTGACGGTGTCGTAGCTGTCGGCGTAGACGAACGTCTTCTTGCCCGCGCGGCGCAGATCGACGAACAGCTCCTTTACTTCCTGGGCTTGCGCAAGCTTTAGGCCGGTCCCGCTGCCCATGTAGAAGAGGATGGCTTTGACGTCTTCGTCGTCACGAGCGGCCTGGATGCGTTCGATCAGTTCGCGCAGCGTCGGGGTATCGTCGGCGAACCAAGAGAAGTCGGCAGGTCGCTCCTTGAACGCGCCGGTGAGGTCGAAGTAGGCGACATGGATTTTCTTCGCCTGCTCCTCCTTCTTGGCAAGCATCTTCCGCGCCAGTTCCGCAGGCGAAGGGAATTTCTTCGCCGAAGGCTGGGTGGCGGGCTTGGTCGTTGAAGCCGCAACGGGCTTGGTCGTCGGCTGCGTGCTCGACGGCTGGGTCGTCGCATCCGCGAACACGATCGAAGACGAAATCAAACTGACGAAGGCGATCTGCTTCCACATATTCAAAACTCCTTGAGACTTGTCGTCCCCCTTTTCAACAAATTCGGGTTGGCCGCAGAGACGCGAAGGCGCAGAGAGAAGAAATTCAGTAGAACGGGCGTCTCGCCCGTTTTGAATTGGAATCACGAGCGGGACGCCCGTGCTACTTTCTTTGCTCTCTGCGTCTCTGCGTCTCTGCGTCTCTGCGGCCAATTCCACGACGGGATCATACCCGTAAGGCATTATCGGCGTCATCTGCTATCTTTCGCGAACTATGAACGCAGATCGTCCCATCGTGGTCGTAACCGAAGGATCGGACGCAGTCCCGCTGGCGTGGTTGAAAGACCACGCCGAGGTCGTGGAGGTGGCGTACGATGATCCGGGGCTCGACGCGCAGCTCTTGCGCGCCCAGGGGCTTGTCGTACGCACGTACACGAAGGTGACGAACGCCTTTCTCGATAAGTGCCCGAACCTGAAGGTCGTCGGCCGGGGTGGGGTGGGGATCGAGAACATCGACGTGAAAGCCTGCCGCGAACGCGGGATCGAGGTCGTCTACACCCCGGACGCCAATACGCTGGCGGTCGGCGATTTTGTGTTCGGCTACATCCTCCAGCTCATCCGGCCGTGGTGCTTCTTCAAGGATGCCGCGTACACGCCCGCCGAGTTCAAAAAAATCCGCGGTTCCGTGCGCGGCCGACAGCTTAACGAAATGACCCTCGGCCTGCTCGGCATGGGCCGCGTCGGACGCCGCATGGGGCAGATCGCTGCCCTCGGGTTCGGGATGAAAGTCATCTACAACGACCTGCTCGACGTCCACAGCCAACTCCACTTCCCCGCCACCCCGGTCGATAAGGAATCGCTCTACTGCGAATCCGACATCCTCAGTATCCACGTCACCATGCTCCCCGGCAACGAGCACCTCGTCGGCCGTGACCAGATCGCGCTGATGAAGCCCGATGCCGTGCTCATCAACACCTCCCGCGGCGAAGTGCTCGACGCCCACGCGCTCGCCGACGCCATCCGCGCCAAGCGCCTCTTCGGCGCCGCCATCGACGTCTACTGGCCCGAACCCCCACCCGCCGACTTCCCCCTGCTCGGCCTCGACAACATCCTTCTCACCCCCCACCTCGCCGCCCGCACGGGAACGGCACTGGAGAATATGAGTTGGGTGGTGAAAGATGTCCTGCGCGTTCTCACCCGCGAAAAACCGCGCTACCCCGCACCCTGATCGTCATCGCCAAGTGCCGCAGGTCGCTGGTACTCCAGAGACCTGTGCGATCGACGCCCGACCCGCGCACAGTAGGGTGCGTCTCTGACGCACCGCCCGTATCCGATACCGGTAAACGGTGCGTTGGAATCGCACCCTACACAACTCACGCCGGACGGCCATCAATTGCGAATAAGCCGTGGCATGAGAATGCCAGTCACGCCAACAGCAAGGCAGACCATGCCCGCCAATGAAAGCAGCCACTTATCGGGGGGACGCAACGGACCCCGGACGAAACAAACGATGCACACGATCAACCCGTAAACTCCGACCACGGTCCGCACCGTCCCCAGATGTCTCGTCTCCCAGTCGAAACCTGAGCGCACATCGAGAACCAGGGCGAAGACGCACAACGCGGCTGCGACATACGCCTGAACAATCAGCCGAGCCGGTCGAAATCGCGTCACCGGCGAGATACTTCGATAATCGAGCGGCTGTGCTTCGTGAGGCATAACGCAAAACCTTTCAGTGGCCGGGGCCGGCTGGTGGACACGACTGACCGCATGGCCCGGGCGACCCCGACGCCGGGGCCGGTCCACTACAGCGGGTGGTTATGCGGCGGTGGTCGTGCCACACTCGGGACACCGCTCCGTTGACGCTCGGAGATCATAACCACACTGCGTGCAATGTCCGACAAACAATTGACGTCGCATCCGGCGTGACAGCTTCCAAGCCAAGCCGGAAGCAGCTAGCAACGTGATGATGGCCGCAGGTGCGGGCACATGGGCACGGCCTTCGCCACTCGCCGCAATGCCAATACCGAACCCCATCCATTCATGCGGTGCATCGACTGGCGGGTCGGCAGGAACAAGCGGGAAAGTCAGCAATCCGGAGACCGAAACAGGGTCGGTTCTCGAAACGCTCGAAACCTTGGCGTTGGACCGGCGTCCGGCAAGGTTTGAGTACAAACCTTGGCACCCGTTTCTTCTGCGAGTCCGCGGGGACGATCCTCGTCGTGCGGCGGACGAAGGTGGGGCGGCTGAAGTCGCGCCAGGATTCGCCCTCGCGGAGGCGTGCCGT